>CAYYPN010000085.1:0-10072 GCA_964473545.1 uncultured Planctomycetaceae bacterium | reverse complement strand
TAAAGCCGCGATTGGCAATCGCGGTCTTCCATCCTGGTCTTCAATCGTGGTCGGAGGCCCGCCGCGGGGCCGGGAAATGGGTCGATCGTTTTCAATGGGCGATACTGGACTCGAACCAGTGACCTTCGCGATGTCGACGCGACGCTCTAGCCAACTGAGCTAATCGCCCTGCGAGCCCCATAGATTAGGTGATCGACCTGCGGGGGTCAACATTCCCACAAAGCCGTCGAAGCCATCGGCGGCACGAACTCCGTAACAAAGCCGCCGATGGTATCGGCGGCACGGACTCCATCGTGTATCCCATCCGGGCGCGAACTCCGCCGCCGTCGATGCCATCGGCGGCTTTGTTGCGGGCGATTCACCGCAGCAGGCCCAGAACAACAACCGCGTCCACCACCCCGGTCATCGGATCCTTGCGCGAGGGTTTAGCCATGAGGGTTCACCGGGTACTCACAACGCCGCCATCCGTTCAAACTCATCCTCCAGCGCCGGGTACAGCCGCCGGTACTGCCGATGGGCTTTACGGTAAAACTTTACCGCATCGGCGTCGGGTTCGCGGCGTTCGGTTTCGTGAATGATCGCGGCGCAGGCCTCGGGCACATCGCGCCACACGCCCGTGCCCACGCCGGCGAGGATCGCCACACCGTAGGCCGGTCCCTGGTCGCTGTTGATGACGGCGGCGGGCAGGGCGTAGATGTCGGCCTGAAGCTGGCGCCAGAATGCGCTGCGCGCCCCGCCGCCGGACAGGCGCACCGTCCGCACGTCGATGCCCATGCCCCGGATGACGCGCAGGGCGTCGGCCATGCCGAAGGTGACCCCTTCGAGCAGGGCGCGGATCATGTCGACCCGGGTGGTGTGGCGGTGCAACCCGATCCACCCGCCGCGCGCATAAGGGTCGGGATGCGGGCAGCGCTCGCCGGTGAGGTACGGCAGGAAGAACAACCCGCCGCTGCCGCGCGGCGCGTCGGCCGCCCGGTCGACCAGCAGTTCATAAGGGTCCACGCCGCGCCGCTTCGCCGCCTTGACCTCGGCCTCGCCGAGCGTGTTGCGAAACCATCCAAACGCTCCGCCGGCCGAGAGCATGCAGCCGAACACGCACCACTTGCCCGCGACGGCGGCACACATCGTGTGTACCCGGCCCTGGCTGTCGTAGGTCGGCTGGTCGCTGTGGGCGAAGACCACGCCGCTGGTGCCGAGCGTCGCGCTGACCACGCCCGTGGTGACGATGCCGTTGCCGACCGCCCCGGCTGGCTGGTCGCCCGATCCCCCGACGACCGGCGTGCCGGCCTGGAGGCCCAGCGCCTTCGCCGCCCACTTCGTCAGCTTGCCGCTGACCTCGTGGCTTTCATAACAGGTCGGCAGCAAACCCGCGTCCAACCCGAGCTTGCCGATGAGTTGCTTGTTCCACCGGCGCCCGGCCACGTCGAGCAGGCTCGTGCCCGAGGCGTCGCCGACTTCGGTGGCGTATTCGCCGGTCATGCGAAATCGAACGTAGTCCTTGGGCAGCAGCACGTGCTTTGTGCGTTCGAACACCTCGGGCTCATGCCTGCGGACCCACAGAATCTTCGGCGCGGTGAACCCGGTCAGCGCCGGGTTGCCGGTCATGTCGATCAGCTTCTTCCGCCCCCCCGCCGCCTTCTGCAGTTCGTCGCACTCGGCCACGGTCCGCTGATCGTTCCACAGGATCGCCTTGCGCAGCGGGGTGGCGGTTTCCGGGGGCGCATCGTCGAGGCAGACCAAGCCGTGCATCTGCCCGCTTAACCCGATGCCCTGGATGGAGGCGGGTTTGACCTGCGCCTTGTCCAACGCGTCGGCGACCGACTGCTTGACCGCGTTCCACCAGTCGGCCGGATCCTGTTCACTCCACCCGCCCCCGGAAGGATCCCCGCAAGGCCCCCCGGCGGGGTTGCCCGTTGGATCGGGATGGGCCGCGGTGGCGGTGGCGAGGACCCTGCCGCTTGTGTCACAGATCAGCGACCTGGTGCCGGACGTGCCGATGTCGATGCCGAGCAGGTGAGCCATGAAAAAGTTCCCTTGCGATATCGACACCAAGGTTACCGGCAATCGGCCGACAATCAAGCCGCAGCTTTTGCAGACAGTCGGAAGAAGGCGGACTATGATGATCGGATTGTGTCTCTGGGATGATCGTCACGGTTTGTAGTTTTTTCCGGGACGTTGGCGGAGACGATATGGCCAAGCGACTGGCGTCGGTGGAACCGTCGGAAGCCTCGGCTGCGCTGGCCGCGTGTGTGTGTCAAAGCTTTCGGACGGTCAGCCGTGCCGTGACACAGATGTACGACCAGACGCTCGCGCCGTCGGGCTTGCGGTCGACCCAGTTGGTCGTGCTGCTGGCGGTGGCGGCCAACGAACCGGTATCACCTTCGCACCTGGCCCGGCAACTGGTCATGGACCGCACCACGCTGGCGCGGAACACCAAACCTCTCATACAAGCCGGCTACATCACGCAGCAGCGATCCCACACGGACAAGCGCCGCCGCCTGCTCTCGCTCAGCGACAAAGGCCACCACGCCATCACCACCGCCGCCCCCCTCTGGCAACAGGCCCAGAATCAATTCATCAACACGCTCGGCTGCGAACGCTGGAAAGTCCTGCAACAGCAACTGGCCGAAGCGATGAAAGCGGCGCGAAGCGCGTCGTAAGACCTGCCCGGGGATAGTGATCCCCGGGCTTTAGCCACATAGTCAATGCGCCGACACAACAAAGCCCCGGGATCACCATCCCGGGGCCACATTGGTGCAGTTTGAAGGCGCGAAAGTTTCAGCGACGGCGGCGGCAGAGCAGGCCCATGCCCGCGAGGCCGAGCAGGGTCATCGTGGCCGGTTCGGGGATGATGCTGGTTTCGCCGTTGATCGCCAGGTCATCCAGCGACCAGGCGCTGCCGGAGCTGCCGCCCTGGTTGCCCCAGGTCCACAGGCGGAAGGTGACCGCGTCCTGCAGATTCTGGAAATTCGGGTCGGTCAGGCTGACCGAGATCGAACCCGAGCTGGATTCCACGCCACCGACCGCGCCGATGACCACGTCAAAGCCTTCGATGTCGCTCGACAGGTAGTAGTAGAAGTACCGGCTGTTGTTGGTGGTGATGTCCGCGGTGAAGGAGACCAGGTCCATCTCGTAGGTATTATCGGGGGTGATGGTCCATTCGAGGTAGGACGTGCCGGCTTCGTAGGCGCGCTGGTAGTCGTTGAAGTAGTTGCCGTCGTCGATGGTGCCGCTGCCGCCATCGTTGGGTTCGAAGTAGGTCGGCTGGTTCTTGCGGCGCAGGCGCCAGTCGTCACCCGACTGGACGGTGGCGCTGGTGGGGTTGGGCCATTGGTGCGACAAGCCGTTGCCGTAGCTCGGGCCACGGGTCAGGTCGGTGGCGGCGGCGTTGACAGCATCGTGGGTCGAGGTGTAGTCGTCCTTGTCGTTGGCGTCGCCGGTCGTGCCGAACTCGTACAGGCTCAGCGTCCCGGCGTGGGCGGCCGAGGTGACCACGAACAGGCAGGCGATGACGGCGAGGCTCAGGCAGGTTTGTTTCACGTTCATGTTCCGAATTCCTTCTCTCCAGGCGTTTGCCGCTCCATCCCAAAACACGGGTAGCCGGGATGGCTACGATTAAAGACTACACTACGATCGCCGCTTGTCAAAGAAATCTGACAAAAAAACAGCATGAAGTTATTTCATATTGGCGACAAATCACCCATATGGGTGGGTATGGCGATATAAGCCACGTTAATGGCGAGTTAAAGCGGTGGTCGGTTTTCAGGGGATCGGTTTTCAGGTTGGCATACGACAAGGGCAACGTGCGCCAGCTCCCCACCGTCCGGGACCCGGTTTGCTCCCGGCTTTCCGCCCCCCTTCCGGGGGTCAGCAATCGAAGTACATGCAGAATTCCCACGGGTGCGGGCGCTGGCGGAGCTGGTCGAACTCCTCCGCACGCTTGTACTTGATCCAGTAGTGGATCAGGTCCTTGTTGAACACGTCCCCGGCCAGCAGGAATTCATGATCCGCTTCCAACGCCGACAACGCCTCGGCCAGATCGTGCGGCGCCCCCGGAAGCTCGTTCAGTTCATTCGCGGGGATGTCGTCGATGTTCAGGTCGAACGGGTCGCCGGGGTCGATCTTGTTTTTCACCCCGTCGATGGCGGCCATGAGGATCGCGCTGAACGCCAGGTACGGGTTGGCCGACGGATCGGGGAAACGAATCTCCAGCCGGCGGGTCTTGGGCTCGGGGGAATAGGTCGGGATGCGGATCGCGGCCCAGCGGTTGCGCGAGCTGTAGGTGAGGTTGACCGGGGCTTCGTAGCCGGGCACGAGTCGCTTGAAGCTGTTGGTGGTCGGGTTGGTAAACGCGCACAGCGCCGGGGCGTGGCGAAGGATGCCGCCGATGACGTAGAGGCCCAGTTGTGACAGGCCGGCATAGTGGCGTCCGGGGAGGATGGGCTTGCCGGATTTCCAGAGTGAGAAGTGGGTGTGCATGCCCGAGCCGTTGTCGCCGAACAGGGGTTTGGGCATGAAGGTGGCGACCTTGCCGTGGCGGGCGGCGACGTTTTTGACCACGTACTTGTACATCATGGCGGTGTCGGCCATCGCCACCAGGGGCAGGTGTTGCAGATCGATCTCGCACTGCCCGCCGGTGGCGACTTCGTGGTGATGGCTTTCGACGTCGATGTCCATCTTGCGCATCACGTCGACCATCTCGCTGCGCAGGTCGCTGAGGGTGTCGATGGGCGGCGAGGGGAAGAGCCCTTCGTTGATGCGGATCTGGTTGCCGAGGTTGGCCGGGTTGTCGTGGCCGCGCCGCCATTCGCCTTCGATCGAGTCGACAAAGTACTCACCGCGATTGATGGCCTGGTCGTAGCGGACGTGATCGAAGACGAAGAACTCGATCTCGGGCGTGAACATCGCCTTGTCGGCGACGCCGGACTTTTTCAGGAAGGCCTCGGCCTTGCGGGCGACGGAGCGAGGGTCGCGGCTGAACTGCTTCTTCGTCACCGGGTCCTTGATGTCGCAGATGATCGCCAGGGTCGGCCGATCGTAAAACGGATCGACCCGGGCGGTGTCGGCGACGGGGATGAGCAGCATGTCGGCTTCGTTGATCTGCTCCCAGCCGCGCACGCACGAGCCGTCGAACCCCAGGCCTTTGGTGAAGGCGGCCTCGGTGATCTGGTCGGCGGCGTAGACCTTGTGCTGCCACGAGCCGGGGAAGTCCATGAAACGCAGGTCGACGTATTCGATGTTCCGCCGGCCGATCAATGCGATGAGTTGCTTGGGTGTCATGATGCACGAGGATACCACAATCGCGGCGAATATCGCATGTTTCGGGGAGACGGCGCGCCGATAGCCCGGCATGAACAAGCCGGGTAAACTGGCGGCCATGACCAAAGCCAACGAGCTGCTGCGGCACAACATCGACCGGGCGACGGCGGTTTTCGCGAGCCTCGCCCCCTTCGCCGCCCCGGTGGAAAAGGCGGGCAACCTCATCGCCGACTCCCTGCTGGCCGGGGGGAAACTGCTGGCGTGCGGGAACGGCGGCAGCGGCGCGGATGCGGCCCACATGACCACCGAGTTCGTCTGCCGCTTCACGCAAGACCGCAAACCCTTCGGCGCGATCTGCCTCAACGCCCACGGCGGCGACCTGACCGCGATCGGCAACGACTACGCCTTCGTGCAGGTCTTCGAGCGCCAGGTCCAGGCCTACGGGGCACGCGGCGACGTGCTCGTGGCCCTGACCACCAGCGGCCGCAGCGAAAACGTCCGGCTCGCACTCGCGGCGGCCAAGACCATGGGCGTGCACACGATCGCCCTGCTCGGGAAGGACGGCGGCGACACGACCGGCATCGCCGACGTCGAGTTGATCGTGCCGGACAACGAGACCGCCCGCATCCAGGAGGCACACCAATTGCTCATCCACACGATGTGCCAGGTCGCGGACCAACGCTTGTGCGAAGCGTAAGCCGGCGCGGCGACATTTGCCTATGATGCCTCGATATTGATCACTTCGGCGATGCGGCGCATCGCATTTCCTGGAGCCAGCCTGACGCATGACACAAGACGATCACGGACATCACAATACCCACGTCCAGACCATCAGCCTCCTTGGCAGCTACGTCCCCCGGCGTTGCGGGATCGCCACGTTCACCAAGGACCTGCATGACGCGCTGACCCACGCCATGGAAGAAGGCAAAGGCGGGCGGGTCAACGTCATCGCCATGGATGACGCCCTGGAAAGCTATCCCTATCCGGGCGAGGTGCGGTTCCAGATCCCCGCGTATCAGCAAAGGCAATACGTCACCGCGGCCGAGCTGTTGAACATCAACCAGATCGACGTGGCCATCGTCCAGCACGAGTACGGCATCTACGGCGGCGAGGACGGCAGCTATGTGTTGAACCTGTTGCGGCGGTTGCGGATGCCGGTGATCACGACGTTGCACACGGTATTGACCGAGCCGACGCGCGGGCAGCGGGCGGTGATGCGCGACCTGAGCCGGTTGAGCGATCGGCTGGTGGTGATGACGCACCTGGCCGCCCGGCTGCTGCGGGAAATCTACAAGGTGCCGGAGGAGAAGATCGTCTACATCCCGCACGGGATTCCCGACGTGCCCTTCGTCGACACGCACTATTACAAGGACCAGTTCAGCCTGGAGGAGCGGCAGGTGTTGCTGACGTTCGGGCTGCTGGCGCCGAACAAGGGCATCGAGGTGGCGATCAACGCCATGCCGAGGATCGTCGAGAAGCATCCGGATGCGATCTACATCATCCTCGGCGCGACCCACCCGCACATTCTCAAGCAGCAGGGCAACGCTTACCGCGATTCGCTGGAACGTCTGGTCGAGCAGCATGGCCTGGACGACCATGTCAAGTTCCACAATCGTTTCGTGACGATCGACGAGCTCAAGGGCTACATCGGCGCGGCCGACATCTATGTTTCGCCGTACCCCAACGCGGCGCAGATCACCTCGGGCACGCTGGCGTACGCGACCGGCGCGGGCAAGGCGGTCGTCAGCACGCCGTACTGGCACGCCGAGGAACTGCTGGCCGAGGGGCGCGGGCGACTGTTTCCCTTCAACGATTCGGAGCAACTCGCCGAGCAGGTCAACGACCTGCTGGGCGACGAACTGGAGCGTAACGCGATCCGCAAGCGCGCCTACGTGCACTGCCGCTCGATGGTGTGGACGGAGGTCGGCAAGCGCTACCTGGAGGTGGCGCGGGAGGTGGCGGCGGAGCGATCCAGGAAGCCGCGGCCGGTGGCGTTCACGCATCCCGACGCCGCGGGCAAGCGTGCCCTGCCGGAGTTGAGCCTGGCCCATCTGCGCCGCATGACCGACGACACGGGCATCTACCAGCATGCGATTTACTCGATCCCCGACCGCAACCACGGCTACTGCATCGACGACAACTGCCGCGCCCTCGTGGCGGTGATGATGTGCTACGACCTGGAGCGGGACGAGTCGGTGTTGCCGCTGGCCGATACGTATCTGTCGTTCCTCTATCATGCGTTCAACCCGGACAATCGCCGGTTCCGCAACTTCATGGCGTTCGATCGGAGCTGGCTCGAGGACAAGGGCAGCGACGACTCGCACGCGCGGACGATCTGGTCGCTGGGGCTGGCCGCGGCGCTGGCGCCGAGCGATGCGATGCTGGCGTTCGCCACACGGCTGTTCCACCAGTCGCTCGACGCCATTGAGGACTTCACGTACAAACGGTCGTGGGCATTTGCGCTGGTCGGGTTGCATGCGTACCTCAGCCGCTTCTCGGGCGACACGCACGTGCGGCGGCTGCGCAACCAGACGGCCGAGAATCTGCACAAGGCTTTTGCCGAGCACTCGGCGAGCGACTGGCCGTGGTGCGAGGAGTTGGTGACGTACGACAACGCGAAGCTGCCACACGCCTTGATCCTCGCCGGGCAGTGGATCCCGGACAAGGCGATGCTCGACCAGGGGCTGCGGTCGCTGGAGTGGTTGCTCGACCTTCAGGTGGATGAGCACAAGAACGTGAGCCTGATCGGCAACGACGGGTGGATGCAGCGCGGCGGCGTGCGGGCGCGGTTCGATCAGCAACCCATCGAGGCGATGGCGTTGATCGAAGCGTGTGCCGAGGCCTACCGTGCCACGCAGGACAGCAAGTGGATCGACCGGGCCCGCCACGTGCTCGGCTGGTTCACCGGCAATAACGACACCCGGTCGATGCTCTACAACTACCAGTCCGGCGGATGCCGCGACGGGTTGCACGCCGACGGCCCGAACCTCAACGAAGGCGCCGAATCGACGCTGGCATGGTTGATCTCGCTGCTGACGGTGATGTGGCTGAACCGTGCCGAGGCGTTGGTGGTCGCCGAGACGCCGGACGACGGCGAAGCCTCCCCCACCGACGCGCCGCCGCCGGAAACCGCGGCTTCCACTGCCGACAAGACCTGATCGAGTCGTTTGTTGCGATAATCATGCAACTGTCACCCCCAACCCGCCGATAGCAACCGGCATGGAACTTGCAGTCAACGCCGGACGGGACACGATGAGCCAGGCCGCCGCACAAACCTACCAGTCGACGCCGCGCGTTCGCGTGCAGCACCTGCCCCTGGAGTTCGTCAATGACGATCGGCGGGTGATCACGCTGCCGTTCCTCCCCGGCGGCGGCAGCAGCGGGCGCGTGCAGGACCTGTTGCTGCGCATCGCCGCACTGACCGACGAACAGGTCGAACACGAACTGGCCGAAACCGAAAAGGTCTACGCCCATCGCCACCGGCGCATCCACGACACGTTCGAGGAGCATTATCACGTCGGCATCACCTTGAGCGGCTGGCACAACGACTGGTCCGAGTCGCGCCGCCTGCTCGCCGGGGCGTACATGACCATGGAGTACGCCATCGAGTCGGCGGCGCTGTTCAACCCCTCGATGGTGCCGCATCCCGACCAAACCGGCCTGCCCGAGGGCGCGGTGCGGTTCATCATGAGCCTGCGGGCGACCGGCGAAGGCCACGTCTCCTCGATCGTCTTCCGCTCCGGCGTCATCGGCGCCAACCACACCATCTGCATCGACCCCCCGCCGACGGTGTTGTCACGCTCGCGCCTCGCCCCCGACCGCCGCTACCACAAGCCGCTCTTCGAACGCAAGCTCAAGGAAATCGGCGTGAGCAACGCCGCCACGCGCATCGTCCTCGATGCGCTGGACGAGCAGTTCAGCCTGACCCAGCTCAACGAAGCGGTCCAGAACACCCACGACCAGTATGCCGACCAGCCCAATGTCGAGCAGACGATCAACACGATGATCTGGCTGGCGCGGAGCAACTACCGCGTGCAGTTGCCCCCGGAGTCGGACATCACCGAGTACGTGATGTACCCGATGAGCGACGACGAACGCCAGGGCATCGAGGACCTGCGGCTGGTGCCGTTCGTCAACGACGACGGCTCAACAGATTTTTACGGCACATACACCGCCTACAACGGCCACCGCATCCTCCCGATGATGATGCACACCCGCGATTTCCAGCACCTGGAAATGCACTCGCTCAACGGGGCGTGCGCCACAAACAAGGGCATGGCCCTGTTCCCCCGCAAGATCGGCGGGCACTACGTCATGTGCTCCCGCATCGACGGCCAGAACCTGTTCATCAGCTACAGCGACTACGAGTACTTCTGGGAGGAAGCCGAACGCCTCGCCGCGCCCCATCGGCCCTGGGAACTGGTCCAACTGGGCAATTGCGGCTCGCCCATCGAAACCCCCGAAGGCTGGCTGCTGCTCACGCACGGCGTGGGGCCCCTGCGCACCTACCACATCGGCGCGATGCTGCTGGACCTGGAAGACCCGACGAAAATCATCGGGTCGCTGGCCGAACCGCTGATCAGCCCGGCCGGCGAAGACCGCAAGGGTTACGTGCCCAACGTCGTCTACACCTGCGGCGCGATGGCCCACCGCGGGCAGCTCTACCTGCCCTTCGCCGTGGCCGACAAGACCACCACCATCGCCGTGATCGACCTGGCCGATCTGATCGACGTCCTGATCGACAGCCCCGCGCCTTAATTGGTCGAACCTGAAAAACCCGCAATCTAGACGGCTTGGGGGAGCGTCGCGAACG
>CAYYPN010000084.1:0-10112 GCA_964473545.1 uncultured Planctomycetaceae bacterium | reverse complement strand
CGGGAGCGGGGCAAGACGATCCTGCTGTCGTCGCACCTGCTGGCGGATGTCGAAGACGTGTGCGATCGCGTGGCGATCCTCTACGGCGGGCGCAAGCGGGCCGAGGGCACGGTCGACGAACTGCTCACCGTCGAGGGCACGCGGCTGATCGAGACCGATGAACTGAAGCCCGAGACCATCGCCAAGATCGAAAGGCTCATCGAAGCCGAGGAAGGCAAGGCGATCCGCAAGGTCGACCAGCCGCGGCAGAAGCTCGAGGCGTTGTTCCTGGACATCGTGCACCGGGCGCAGGCCGAGGGCGCGGCGACGAGCGGCGCGCGGGCCGGCGGCGCGGTGGCCGAGTTCCTCGGACGCGAAGCGCACATGCCCGAGGACATCGACGGGCAGGCGCTGATTGACAGTTTGACGCGAGTGGAGCAGGCGCCGCAGACGCCGGAACAGGAAAAGGCCGAGAGGCAGGCCCCCGCGGCGGGTCCGGACGAAGGGGTGCTTGGCGAACTGACGCGATCGGAATCGCAGGAGGCGGCGGAAGAGCAAACCGAGCAGCCACCCGAGCGGCAGGACGTCGATCGCGATGTGCTCGACGATCTGCTCGGCGGCGACGAGCGTAAACCATCCTAGTGCCCATGCCCCCGGAAAAGACCAACACGAGTCACAGGTTGTTCACGTTGCGTGGGCTGGTGCTGCGCGGGGTGCTGCTGGGCCTGGGCGTGGTCGGCGTGGGGTGGTTCACGACGGTCGGGCAGGACGCGGCGTGGTATCACCATGCCGCGATGGTCGGCGGCGGGGCGAGCCTGGTGACCGGGGCGTTTCTCGCCGGGCATTGGCTGCTGATGCTGATGCTCACGCCGAAGGTTCCGATCTTCGGCGTGGCGCGGGCGGTCATCACCGAAGCGATACGGATGAATCTTTCGATCGTCTTCCTGGCGGCGATGGTGTTGATCCTGGCGATGCTGCCGCTGGTGGTGTCGGGTGACGATCCGCTGGAGTATCGGATTCAGCAGTTTCTGGGGTACACGCTGGGGCTGCGGTTGTTTCCGCCATCGCCGATGCTGTTGCTCAGCATTCTCACGGTGCTGCTGGCGTGCTGGACGCTGAGCCACGAGGTCGAGCACAAGCAGGTGTTCACGGTCTTGACCAAGCCGATCGGCCGCGGGGCGTACCTCGTGGGCAAGTGGCTGGGGATCGTGCTGCTGGACGCGCTGCTGGTGGGCGTGGTGGGGCTGGCGGTGTACGGGTTCGTCATGTTTTACATGGTGCATCTGCCGGCCAAGGACGCGCTGGATCGGCAGAACGTGAAGGACAAGGTGCTGACCGCGCGGGTCGCGGCGCAGCCGGTCCCCCCGCAGGAAGTGCTCGGCCGGGTCGACCAGCGGATGCAGCAGCTCATCGACGAGCGTGGCGAGGCGTACATCCACGAGCGCGGCGGCGAGCCGCAGGTCCGCCAGGAAATCGCCCGGCAGGTTCTCACCGAATGGCGCAGCCTCGGGCCTTATGGCCGGGAACACAGCCGCGCGATCTACGTCTTCGAGGGTTTGGACAACGTCGAGCAATACGGCGATACGGTGCAGTTGGAATACAAGTTCCGGGCCGGCTCGGAGCAGGAGCAGCGCGTGTGGTTCTGGGCCGGAGGCCGGCCGCTGACCCGCGAGCCGCTGCAGACGGCGTTGAACATTCGCCAGACCCTGCTCGTGCCGACCAACCGCATCGACGACGGCCGACTGGAGATCGGCGTGATCAACGCCGACCCCTCGCGGTCGGTGTCGTTCGTGGATGAGGAGGGTTTGCAGTTGATGTACCGGGTGGACGACTTCACGTCGAACTTCGTGCGGTCGATGGCGGTGATCTGGATCAAGCTGGCGTTTCTGGCGGCGCTGGGTCTGGCCGCGGCGTCGTTCCTGGGGTTCGCGGTGGCGGCGATGGCGTCGACGCTGGTGTTCGTCGGGGCCTGGGCCAGCGGGTTCCTCGCCGACTCGCTCCAGTACTTCGGCGGGCGCGATGAGAACGTGCTGATTACCGTGGTCAAGGCGGTGGCGCAGGCGTTCACCTTCCTGGTCGGTCAATACGGCCGGTACGAGCCGGCCACGCTGCTGGTCGAGGGGCGGTACGTCAGTTGGGCGATGCTCGGGTCGGCGACGCTGTGGGTCGGGGTCGTGTGGACCGGGATCGTGGGGCTGATTGCGTGGCTGATCTTCCGCAACCGTGAGCTGGCGAGGGTGCAGGTATGAGCGGAACGGATCGGCTCATCATCGTGTCGATGACCCTGGTGGTCGTGGTGTCGGTGGGGTTGGCGTCGGTGTTGCTGCGCGGGCCCATGCCGACCGAGGCGCTGGAGTCGGCCAACGTGCAGCGGGCGGACCTGCAACTGACGTACAACCCGGACGTGACGGAGAACATGCCCGCGGACATGGCGCTGCTCTACGCCTCGCTGGGCAGCTTCCGGGGGCTGGCGATCAACTACCTGTGGATGCGGGCGACCGAGCTCAAGGAAGCGGGCAAGTTCTACGAGGCGATGGAACTGTCGCGCATGATTACCAAGCTCAACCCGCGGTTCACCGAGGTGTGGGTGTTCCATTCGTGGAACATGGCGTTCAACATCTCCGTGGCCACGCACACCGAGCGCGAGCGGTGGATGTGGGTCAGGGCGGGCCTGGAACTCCTGCGGGACGAAGGCATCCCCGCCAACCCCAAGGCGACGGGGCTGTACCGGCAACTGGCGTGGACCTACATGTTCAAGGTCGGCGGGTTCACCGACGACATGCACTGGTACTACAAACGCCAGCTCGCCCGCCACTGGCACGAACTGCTGGGCGCGCCCCCGGCCGGTGATGCGGCGCTGACGCTCGCGTGGTTCGAACCGATCGCCGGGATGGACCGGCAGTTCTTCGGCACCGACGCCCTGCCGCAGCAGGTCCACCAGGCGCTGGCCGAACTCGTCGCCGAATACGACCAGACCGAGCTCGAACAGCCCATCGAAAACCTCCGCTACGTCACGCCCGAACAGTTCGACCGGCGAATCACCGACCTGCTGGCCGAGGTCGACGATCGGCGGGCGGAACTGATCGAGCAACTGCAACGGCTCAAGGCGATCAACCGCGAGCAGATGGCCCGGGGCGTGCGCGACCCGGATGAACGATTCGCCGAGCGCTACCCCGACGCGGCCGAGCGCGTGGCGTGGCTGCGCGAACTGGGGTTCGCGTTGAACGGCGAACTGATGCATCGCCTGGGCACGCTGATGATCGAACCCCCGGAACCCCCGGAAGTGGCGGAAGTGCCGGAAGGCGCGGAGCACCAGGCGCTGAATGTCGATGCGCAACTGACCGCGTGGCTGCAGGACACGGACACGGACGTGGCGCGGGTGCGCGATGAACTGATCCTGCCGTACCTGCGGGCGAAGACGTTGCGGCGTGACGAGAACATGAGCGCGTCGCTGATGTACGAACTGATGCAGGGCGACTGGCTGGCCCGGCCCGAAGCGGCGGGCGCGGCGGCGCTGCCGCTGGACTGGCGTCATCCCGCGGCGCTGGGCTTGTACTGGTCGGTGCTCGGCGTGCGGGCCGGCCAGACCCAGATCAACAAGACCGACCGCGACTACAACCAACTGCTCAACACCGATCGCCAGGTCATGCACGCGATCCAGGCCATGACCCACAACGGGTACATCGTCTTCAACCCGGTGACGATGTACTACGAGCAATTGCCCGACCCGCGGTACATCGATGCGTATGAGCGGGCGTTTTACGGCGCGAGCGAGCGCATCGGCGGCAAGTACGAGATTTCGAGCGTCATCGAGAGCTTCGCCGCGGGCCATGAAAACTTTCTCGTGTGGGCGGCGCGGCTGTCTTACTTCTGGGGCTCGCGCGAACAGGCCGAACGCCTCTACGCCAAACTCGGGCGCATGTACGGCGACAAGTTCGGCCGGGCCGACAAGTACAGCATGCCGCTGGAAGAATTCGCCATCGCCGAGTTGAAGCAGGAGATCACCAGCCCCGACGATGCGCGCCAGATCATCGGCGGGCTCGTCCAGCAGGCGATCATGCAGGGCTACCTCAACAGCCGACCGGACGTCGCGCGCCGACGCCTGGCCACCGCACGCCGCCTGCACGATTACTACCAGTCCGAGCAGGGCTACAAAACGCTCAACGCCACGAAGGACCGCATGGCCATGCCGCCGTTCGGCGACGTCGTCGCCAACGTGTTCGAGGTGTACATGCTGCTGGACCCGTCACGCATGCTCCTCGAAGCCAAGGCCACCGTCTGGCAAGGCATCGGCGAAGACAACCCCAACCTGCAGCGGCGCATCTGGGACCGCGTCCGCGACAGGCTCTACCAGCAGGTCCGCCGCGCCAGGCCCGACGGCCCGGCCCCGGAAGTCTTGTTCCCCGAACCGCCCGGCATGGCCGAGTACCGCCAGGCCAAGCCCCCGATCGTCCAACCTGAATGATCGTGTGAACTCCGGCGGCCGTCGTGCGTCGCAAGGGATGGGCCGGCCTCGCGTCGCCGCCCGACATCCCGCCCCGACGCCACGGGAGCCTGTCGCATGAGCCACCCGGTCACCGCCCCCGCCGACCCCGACGATCGCCGCACGGTGCGCGAGGAAATCGCCTTCACCGGCGAGAAGCTTTTGCCCTGGGCCGTGTCGATCCTGTTGCACGTGGCGGTGGTTCTGCTCGCGCTGTTCATCGTCTGGTCGGCGCGGCTGACCGACCCGGAGGCCGAGCACATGGTGACGTGGAACCCGCGCCCGCCGCGCGACGCCGACTTCAACTTCGCCGCGGCCTTGCCCACGCTGCCGGTCGATACGTTTGAGCAACCCGATCCCCGGCCGACCACGCATCCCGATGCGATCGCAACCCCGACCGTGCGGGAAGGCGTCAACCTGCCTGTGCCCGGCCCCCTCGCGAAGCCGACCCCCTTGGGCGTGAACACCAGCACCGCCTCGGGCATCTTCGATCCCGACGACCCGCCTTCGGAACAGGCGCCGCGGTCGGTGGTGTTCGTGATCGACGCATCGGGCTCGATGGTCGAGCAGTTTTCGCGGGTGCAGCGTGACCTGGGCCGGGCGATTCGCCGGCTCGAACCATCGCAACGATTCACGGTGATCTACTTCCAGCAGGACCGGGCGATGGAGGCTCCGCCGCAAGGCCTGCGGTTGGCCACGGCCGACCACGCGGCGCGCTTCTTCGCCTGGGGCGGGGAACAGGGCGAGGCGATCACCCCCCGCGGCGCATCGAACCCCCTGCCGGCGCTGCAGTTCGCCCTGGCGTATCGGCCGGATGAAATCCGCCTGCTCTCGGACAACATCACCGGGTCCGGGGCATACGCCGTCGACGCCGAGCGGCTGCTCGCCGAGGTCGAGCGGCTCAAGCGTCTGCGCCGGGCCGAGGCCACGCGGATCAGCACGATCCAGTTCCTGCGGCCCGACACGACCCGAACACTCGAACGTCTGGCCGCGGCCCACGGCGGATTCCACCGCTTCGTTCCCGACGCCCGCCGACGGTAGGCACTGGACAATTCGGCTCTAACCCATTTAAATGTTTACGCTTGGCCCGAGGCCCGGCGAACCGCGCACCCTCGAACCGCGTCCAAATCCCTGGACCACACGTTCGACCCCGCTTGCTCTGGAGGTGCAGCCATGGTGGTTTGGCCATTTGCCGATGACGATTCCGGCGCGACCGGCTCGCGCCCCACGCCCCAGCCACGCGCCGACCAGCCCAAGGCCCAATCCGATGCGCCCGCGCCCCCGCCGGTGCTCCCGCCCGAGGGGGATGACGACGAAAAAGCATCGGTCGGCGATGAAATCAACACGATGCTCACCTTCCTGCTGCCGTGGGCGATCAGCCTGCTGCTGCACCTGGGCATCGCGATGCTCGCGTTCTTCGTCGTCTGGTCCGCCGCCGTCGAAGAAGAGGAAGACGAGATCATCCCCGAGGCCCGCATGCTCAACGACGAGCCCAGCGAATTGCTCGTCTACTCGGAAAACCTCGAGGTCACCGCGACCACCGACATCCCGCGCGAGATCGAAACCCAGACCGTCGCCAAGGGCGATCCCCTGTCGGCGCTGAACACCGACACCGCCAGCGACCTGGCGCTGATCGGCGTGACCGGCAGCAAGGCCCTGCCCGCCGGCAGCCGCATCGGCAAAGACCCGTTCGGCGTGGGCATGTACGGCGTGGGCGGCAACGCCCGCACCATCGTCTACTGCGTCGACGCGTCCGGGTCCCTGGTCGATACCCTCCCCTTCGTCATCGACGAACTGAAAAGCTCGCTCCGCAAGCTCGTCCCCGAACAGCGGTTCAGCGTGATCTTCTTCCAGGCCGACGAAGCGATCTACCCGTTCTCGGGTCTGCGGCCGGCCACGCCCGAAACCATCACCCAGGTCAGCAACTGGATGGATTCGGACGAGCTGATTCCGCATGGCTCGTCGAATCCGAAAAAAGCGCTGACGATCGCCCTGAGCTATCGGCCGGACCTGATCTATATCCTCTCGGACAACATCACCGGCAAGGGTCAGTACGCGATCGACCAGAAGGAACTGCTGGAACTGATCAGCCAGACCAGGGACCGGCGCGGGGCGGCGAACACGCGGATCAACACGATCCAGTTCCTGTACCCCGATCCGCTGGAGACATTGAAGAAGATCGCCGAGGAACACAGCGGCCGCTACCGCTTCGTCGACGCGGCCGTCGTAGGAAGTCGTTGACATGACGCCAAACGTGAGATTGACATGTGTGCGAGCGATCGCGGCCGGGGCGCTGACGTTCATCCTGGCCGGCTCGGCGATCGCCGACCAGATCAGCCTCAACGGCATCCCGATCCCCAACGTGCGGATCACCGGCCTGGCCGACGGGCAACTGGCCTACATCGCCGCGGGCACCCGCCGATCGGCCGACCTCGAAGACATCTCCCGGATCAGCTTCGACCGCTACGAGAACTACGACGACGCGGTCGTGATGATCCAAACCAACCCCGAGCAGGCAGCCCGGGACCTGCGGCAGATCCTGGGCACGGTGCGTGAGGACTTTCTCAAGCCGCTGGTCAACCTGCGCATGAGCGAAGCGCTGGACGCGGCGGGCGAACTGGACGATGCGATCCAGGCGTGGGCCGACGCCGTGCGCGCCGACAGCAGCGCGTATTTCGTCGAGCGTGTGCCGTCGTCCCTTCCCGAAGCCCGGGGCCAGCGCGACCGGGCGATCCGCGCCGCCCAGCGGGTGCAGCGGCAGGTTCGCACCAACGCTGCGCGGCAGGCGCTGGCCGACCTGGTCAGCAAGCTCGAAGGCGACGCCGCCGAGGGCGAACCGCAACCCGAGCCGGCCCGGGGCGTCGCCGAGCCCGAACCGGCGACCGCGTCCACCCCGAGCCCCGAGGTCAGTGACGCCCAGACCGCCTCGATCATGCGGTCGATCGACACGTACATTCAGAGCCAGCGTTACGACCAGGCGACCGACCGGATCGCGCAGATGCGCGAACGGATGGACGAGAGCCTGAACCCGGTGCTGGACTACCAGCTTGGGCGCATCGCCGCGGCGCAAGGTCGACCGGTGGACGCGGCGGTGTGGTTCTGCCGGGTAGGCCTGCTGCATCCGGAGCATGAACTGGCCGGTTCGGCGTTGATGCAGGCCGGCCGGGCCTTTGAATCCGCCGAGCAACCGAGCGCCGCGTTGTCGACGTATCGCGTGGCGTTGGACAAGGTGACCGACGCCGGCGACCGACGCACTGTGCAGGAGCGCATCGGCGCCCTGGGTGGTTGAACGGCATGAGCGCACAAGCCGCCGCCTGCCGTCCACGCACGCGGCACGCGGCAACAGACGAACCCCCGAGTCGGCCAGGAGCCGACCGCGACGCACACGCACAAGCAAGCAAGGAGATGGCATGGCTCAACGATCAGTAACATGGCGCGTTTTGACGCTGGCGGCAATCATGATGATGCTGCTGGCCGCGGGGCACGCCTGGGCCCAGGATGACGCCGGCGAAGCTCCGGCCGCCGAGCAACCCGCCGCCGAACAAACCGACGACGGCGGGCAGGACGGCACCGCAAGCGGGCTCAGCCTCGCCGAAATGTTCTTCATGTCCAAGGACCCGGCCACCGGCAGCCTGAACCTGCTCGGCTCGGCGATCATCTGGTTCCTGCTGCTGATGTCGGTCGCCACCGTCGCCCTGCTCATCCACTTTCTCCTGCAGAACCGTCGCTCGACGGTCGTGCCCGACGACCTGATCGGCGATCTGGAAGGGCTGCTGGGCGAGCGGAAGTTCAAGGACGCGATCGCCCTGGCAGAGGAAGACGAAAGCACGTTCGGGGAAGTCATGCACGCGGCGTTGACCGAGGCGAGCAACGGCTACGGCGCGATGGAACGGGCGGTTGAGGAAACCGCGGACCTGTCCTCGACCCGCAAGCTGCGACAGTTGGAGTTGTTGAACGTGTTCGGCGCGGTGGGGCCGATGATCGGGCTGTTCGGGACGGTGTACGGCATGATCGTGGCGTTCTGGACGATCGTGGAAGCCGGCGGCCAGCCCAAGCCCGCCGACCTGGCCGCGGGTATTTCCACCGCGCTGGTCACGACGTTCTGGGGCCTGATCGTGGGTATTCCCGCGGTCGCCTCGGCGGCGCTGATCCGCACGAAGATCGAGTCGCTGGTCACCGAGGCCATGGTCGAAGCCGAGGCGTTGATCGGCCGGTTCCGCCCGGGCGGAGCCAAGAAGTCGGCCACGCAGGCCGCGTCCGGCGCCGGTTCGTCGTCGGCCAGTCCCAAGCCCAAGGCCGAGTGATCGCCCCGGGCGTCAGGAGCCTGCCATGAAGTATTCGAAACCCGAGAAGCGAGCGATCGAACTGAACATGACGTCGATGCTCGACATCGTGTTCCAGTTGATCATTTTCTTCATTCTCGTGACCAATTTCGCCGCGGCCGATCTGCCGGAGCTGACGCCCCCCGAGGGCAGCCAGGCGTTCGACGCCGAGTACCCGTTCACGCGGGTGGTCAACATCGTGCCGGTCGGCGAAAGCGCCCCCGGCCGCGCCCGCCACGTGCTCATCGGTGGGCGCGAGCTGCCGATCAATCCCAACGGCATGACCGCCCTGACCAACGCGCTCAAGCAAGAGCAGGACGCCCGGCCCAACGACCCCATGCAGGTCCGCCTGCGCGTCGACAAGAGCCTGCACTTCGACCAGGTCCAGCCGGTCATGCAGGCGATCACCGGCGCCGGCATCAGTCGCGTCAACCTCGTGGCCATCATGGTCGAAGACTAAAATCCGAAAGGCACGACCCATGGCAACCGATAAAACCCAACGCGGATCCGGCTCGACCGACCTGAACCAGGTCGACGCCACCGAAACCGTCCATCACGAAGGCTCGGCCCGCAAGCGCGGCTACCAGGGCGGCGTCAAACAGCTCAACCTCACCAGCATGCTCGACGTCTGCTTCCAGTTGCTGATCTTCTTCGTGCTGACGGCCAACTTCGCGATGAACGAAGGCATCCTCGCCGCCGACATGCCCCAGGGCGTCCCCCCCACGCCGACCGAACCGACCACCCCCGATGAGCCGGTGGTGATCGTGCTGCGCCCCGTCGGGGCCAACGACGTGAGCATCTGGGTCCAGCGCGGGCCCAGCATCTCCGACGGCGATTTCCATCGGCTGTACACCTACCTCAACAACAGCCGCTTCGATCCGCGGACCAACCCCAACGGCCTGTACGAAAACGACAACCCCATCGTCATCAAACCCATGCCCAAGGTGCAATGGGAGCACGTGGTCTCGGCGTTCAACGCCGTGATCAGGGCCAAGTACACCGCCGTCAGCTTCGCCCAGGCCAGCTAGGGCTGCAGCTTCCGCACCGGCGACCGCCGCGTTTCGTACCAGTGATTGATTAACCACCGAGGCACAGAGATCGATATGCTTTCTGCGCAACACCATCTTCGCCCCACTCGCAAAAGCCTCTGTGACTCCGCGGCTCTGTGGCCGGTCTTGATCGCCGTCATGCTCAGCACGCCGTTCGCCCACGCCCAGCAGCCCGAGGATGACACGCCACTCATCCAGTCGATGCTCGACGCCGACATGGGCGCTGCGGTCCAGGCGTTCCTCGCCGACCCGCCGAGCGATCCGGACCTTGCCGAGCAG
>CAYYPN010000083.1:0-10216 GCA_964473545.1 uncultured Planctomycetaceae bacterium | reverse complement strand
CAAAAAATGCACGAACCCTAGACAACAACCGTTGACGAACAGCCCCTACAGAGATAAACGCGCGCGGGGCTGGGGATATGGTTCGGTTGTGTTTCACGTGGGCCTCCGGCCGAACGGTCACGGCTTGTCTCTGCATCGGCGTTGCATCCTTGCAACTTCCCCCGGAATGGTTAAATCCAGACGGGGGTATCACATTGCCGTCCGGCTACTTAACAATAGCACGCGCAACGCCCATCGGTATCGCGATATTCCGCAACGGAGTGATAATTGTGCGTCAGAACGCCGGTGGCCGGTGGCCGGTCGTCAGTCCGGGGACAAAAAAAGCCGCCGATGGTATCGGCGGCCCCGTTTGCGGCTTGAGGCCGAAGAAGACCGCCGATGCCATCGGCGGCTATATCGCGGCCCTCCACGCCGACGTCGCATCAGCGCCGCGCCACCGACACCCAGCAGCGCCAGGCTCGTCGGCTCGGGGATCGTCGCGCCCAGCCGATGGAACGCGAGCATCAGGTCGTCTCCGCCGGTGATCGCCTCGTACCAGCCGAGTTGGCTGGTCACCGTCGGCAGGCTCGTGCCGGGCGCGAAGAACAGTTGGTCGGCTTCGTTGCCGAAGAAGATCGCACGCTCGAGGTAGCGTTCGTCGTCGGTCAGTTCATAGGTGTTCAGCATAACGTCGATGGCCGCGGCCAGCGCGATCGGGTGAAGGTTGTTTGACGGGTCGGGGGCGGCGGTCAGATACACGTCGGCACCCTGCCGCGCCAGGTGGCGCAGGTCCTGATTGTCGGTCACTTCAGCCAGCAGGTACAGGAGGTTGGCAACCTGCGCGGTCGTGGACGATCCGTAGCCCGCGCCCCAGGTGCTGCTGATCTGGTCCGGGTCGTTGACCCGCAACCGCTCGTCTGTCCAGTTGCCGGAGTGGGATGCCGTGTGGAACCCGATCGGCGCCGGTTCGTCGGTGTTGTGAATGGTGACGGTCCCGTCGAAGTTGTGCCGTTGATGATTGACGATGACGTCGATGATGGAGTCGGCCAGTTCGTCGGCTTTGGCGGCGGCCTCGGGCGTCATCAGGTGCTTGACCTGTTGCGTTTCGATCGCCAGCAGGATGTTGTTGGTCATCCAGTATTTTCTGGTGTTGCGGGAGGTGTAGGCGCTGATGGCGCCGGTGGTGGAGTCGCGTCGATCGAGGTAGAGGTCGAGGACGGTATTGATGGCCGTCCGCATTTGCGCGTCAAACGCCGCATCGTCCTTGTTGCGGCTGCGGGCTTGGGCCCAGGCCTGGATCATGTACCCGCCGACGCGGGGGAACGAAGCCTCGGGGCGCGGGTTGTGGACCGTGTATGTGGCGTGGCGGCTGAAGTCGCCGGTCGTCTGGTCGTGGATCTGGTGATCCCACAACCCCTGGGCAAACGCCCGGCCGGCGTCTGGAGCCACTTCGTAGGTGGTCTGCCAGAGCTGCGGCGACCAGCGATCGAAAGGTTCGTGGTAGTCCTTGCCCTTGATCCTTACGCTGTCGTCGTGCAGGTCCCAACTGATATGCTCGCCCCACGCCAGCAGATTAGTATTCGGGCTACGCGTGTATCGAAAGGCGTATTGGATCGCGTCGCGCGACGCCTGGGCGTACTGGTCGCCCAGCCCGTCGGCGGTGAGCCGGGCGAGCAGCTCGTGGAGTTGGACGTGATGGGCGGGGTTGGCCGCGCCGACCGACCGGTCGCCTTCCCGGATTCCGGGAATGTCGCCGATGCGCGAACCGGTGTAGGCGATGGCCCCGCCGTCCAGGCGTAACTGCGATGAGAACAGCGGCGTGTGGACCGCGCCCTGGTCATCGCGACCATACTGGATCATGTCGTTGGCGAAGTCGATGGCTCGTTGCCTGAAGTCAACATCCTCGGCCAGCGCCGGCGTCGCCAGGGATGCAGCCGCCAACACGGCCCAGACCACCATTGACATGCGTCCCATCGTGCGCCACTCATCCAACTTCCGCGCGTTCACAGTGCGATCCTTTCCAAGTGCGAAGCAATATCGTTCAGCCCACGGCGAGCCGCTACATGGCGCGCCGTTGTCCGATCATTCCCGTGACATTCAGAAGCGTGTTGCCTCAGGCTTGACGACGACGACGGGTCAACATCAGTCCCATGCCGCCGGCCAGCAGCGCCACGGCCGCCGGTTCGGGGACGAGGCTGCCGCGGATGGCGATGTTGTCCAGGCCGCTGGTATTGCTGCCTCCTCCGCCGCCGGTGAAGTCGAGTGTGAACACGGCGTTTTCGCCATGGTCGAGACGAATATCACCTAAGACCGCGAACAGATCGAAGTCGTAGTCGTTGTAGTTGTAATTACGGGAGTTGATGCCGCTATCGGGACCGCCGACGCCGATGAGCGTGTCCGCATCGCCGAGCCCGCCGGAGGTGTAGGTGACGGTGATGGTTGTGGGCCCGTTGTTGCGGGGGCCCCAGTCCAGGTGCAGCCACTCGATGTCGTAGGCATTGTCGGTGTTGTTGGTGAGAGTGAGGGTGGCGCCCGATTCTCCCACCGTGACGGTTGGGGCGCCGACCGCGGCGCTGGCGCCGGTGACCAGGTTGCCGTAGGTTCCGTCGTTGGACCCGTAAATGTCGGACATTTCGCCGATGCCGGAGATCGTGCCCTCGAAGCCGGTCAACGCGTCGTCGGCGTTCAGCGTCGGGTCGGCAAAGTCGGCGAACTCATCCCAGGCCACGAGGACGATGGGGTCGGCGCTGGCGGCACAGCACACCGACAGGATGGCCAGAACCACGAGAGACAGGAGTGATTGACTGCGGATCATAATGGGTCTTCCTTCCACTAAGTTCAGTTGCGGCGTGCGACGAGTCCTACGTACCGGACCACGCGCCCACACACCCGGATACCCCGCAAACATACGTCATAAAAACGGTTGCATCCACCGTATTTACGATTATATTAACCGCTTGTGCGACAAGCAGCCCGGCACACGATACGTATTGGACTGTCCGTTGAGGCCCGAGGCCCAACCGGCGACAGCCAGTTCATCCGCGGCATCACTCGCTATGCCCGACCGGATCTGCCGTGGTTGTTCCTCCCTCAATACGAACACCGAGGTGCAGGCCCGGAGTGGCTGGAGCAAGGCGACTTTGATGGGGTCATCCTTCGATGCGACAAACCCGAGCTGCTCGAGGCGGCATTGCGGCTGGACGTGCCGGTGGTCGATTACTCGATGGACCAGCTCGCGGTGAACGCCGGTCTGGCGGCGGTCCTGCTCGACAATCATGCCATCGGCCGACTCGTCGCCGAGCACTTTCTCGAGCGTGGGTTCGGTCATTTCGCATTCGCGGCGGGAACCACCACCATGTCCGCCGAACGCTACGCCGGTTTCACCGAACGTCTGGGCGAAGCCGGCCACACCGCGTCGAGCCTGAACGTCATGGCCCCGCGCGGTGAATACTGGCCCACCTATGACCCGCGCGTCGACGACGAGGTCTGTCACTGGCTGACGTCACTGCCTCGACCGCTTGGCGTGATGGCCTTTCGAGACCCGGCCGGCGTGGTCGTGCTCAATGCCTGTCAGCATATGGGCCAGCGCGTGCCGGACGACGTGGCGGTGGTCGGTGTGCATGATGACCAGCAGTTATGCGAATTGGCGTACCCGCCCATGAGCAGTGTGCGTACGCCTCTGGAAAAGTTCGGCTATGAGGCCGCGGCGCTCCTGCACGCCATGCTCGAAAGTGAACCCCCACCGCCCGACCCGGTCGTGCTCCCCCCGCTGGACGTGCTTGTCCGCCGCAGCAGCGACGTGTTCGCCGTGGCTGACCCGGACCTGCGCGATGCCCTGCGATGGATTTACGAACATGCGGCCGAAAACGTTGAGGTGACCGATCTGTTGAAAGACCTGGGCCTGGATCGTCGGAATCTGGAGCGTAAGTTTCATAATGAATTGAATCGCTCACCGGCCCAACAGATTCGTGCCGAACACCTGAGTCGCGCTCGGCGGCAGCTGCTGGATACCGATGCGCCCATGTCGGAAGTGGCCATTCGCAGCGGCTTCGCTAACGCCACTCGGCTGGCCGAGGCGTTTCGCCGCGACCTGGGGATCAGTCCGACCGAATATCGTCGGCGACATCGGTGATCGGGCCGGGCGGACCGGGTGTTGATCGGAAGCGTGCCTTCTCTGCGTATTCTCGTGCCGATCGGCGCCCTTTCGAAACGAAGCGGTGATGAATCGACCGAGCGGGGCCGCGGCGCACGCCGGGTGGACAAAAAAGGCCGATTGATGCGCGGGGCATCGATCGGCCTGATGGGTGCGAAAACGTCGTCGGCGATCCTTACTTCACGGTGATGTCTGCGTACTCGACCTTGCCGGTCTTCTGGTCTTCCGAGGGCCGGGGTACGCTGAGGAAGATCGTCTCGATCGGGAAGTGAGGCGCGCCGTCGTTGGCTCCGCCCCAGTGCTCGAACTTCTTCGTCAGCGGAATGCTGATCGTTTCCCAGTTGCCGGTGCCCTTGATCCTGGTCTTGTGCTGCAGGGTCTGGCCCGTCGCGTCCTTGAAGCGGAACGTCAACGGCTGGGCGACGTCCGAGCGGATTTTCATCGTAACTTCCGCGCCGCCGGCGATGGTGATGTCACCCTGGGCCAGCACGTAAGGCGTGCCCTGCGCCTGGGAGTTGGTGAAGTCGTAGTAGACGATGCCGTAGGCCATGTCGCCTTCGCGGCTGATGTCGAACGACCCGTCGCCGGTGTTTTGGAGGAACTGCCAACTCGAGACATTGCCGAAGGCGTTGAGGTTCTTCGGCTCATCGAGCGAAGCCGGGGCCTTGGTCGAGGCGGCGGGCTGGCCGCCGCCGCCGGAGGTGACCGCGACATCAGCGAACTCGATCTTGCCGGTCTTGTGCAGTGGATCGGGCAGGGGGACGCTGAAGAAGATGCGCTTCAGCGGGAGGTGCTTCTTGCCGTCGTTGGCGCCGCCCCAGCTTTCGAGCTTGCGGTCCAGCGGGATGCGGATCCGCTCCCACTTATCCGAACCCTGGGACTGCGTTTTGTACTGGTGGACCTGGCCCGTCGCGTCGATCAGGCGGAAGGTCAGCTTCTGGCGAATGGGCGTGCGGACGGACAGGATCAGGTCCTCGCCGCCGTCGACATTGATCGCAGCCCCGGCCAGCACGTAAGGCGTGCCCTGGGCCTGGGAGTTGGTGAAGTCGTACTCCAGCACACCGATGGCCTTGCCGTCATCGGCGGTGGCGGTTTTGAACGACCCCTGGCCGGTGTTCTCGACGAACTCCCAGTCGGTGCCGCCATCAAACAGGTTCAACTCGGTCGCGCTCTGCGGGACATCGCCGGCCTCGGGGATCGGGGCCTTGTAAGGCTGGAGGCTTGTGACCGAGACGTTACCGGTGAAGCTGACGTATTGCGGTGAGCCGGAGATGGTGAGGGCGTTGCCCGAAACGTTGACGGCGTTGCCGGCGAGGTCGACGGCGCGGGCGTTGGCGGCATCGATCTGAACCTTGTGCTCGTACGCCTTGTCGGGGCTTTCGCCGGGCGGGGGCGCGGTCCAGACGACCAGTTTCTTCTGGTCGCTTTGATTCTCGAACAGCAGTGCGTAGTCCAGTTCGTATCCGGTGTCGAGGCGACGGACGTAGTCGTAGCCGTCGAGTTGGGTGAACATGGTGGTCGCCGCGGCGTAGATCGGGCGGCTGCCGCCTTCGTCGGCGATGCCGAACTTGTCGCCGTCCCATTCATACCAACTGGTCATGGGCAGGTCGTGCATGAAGTCGGCCATGTACTGGCGGACGAAGTGCCAGCTCTGGTACTTGCGGGCCTCGGCTTCCTCGCCGCCGGACCAGCCCTCGGCGCTGGGCTTGACCGCGAAGCCGCGCTCGGTGTTGAGCATGGTCATGTCGGGATGGCCGTACTTCTTGAGCAGGTTGCGGGTGATGGTGTGGCCTTCGGCGAAGTCTTCGGGCCGCTTCACGCCGTAGGGGTGAACCGACCAGACCTTGACGCCGGTGTCGAGGATGCCCATCTTGAAACAGTCCTCGGTCCAGCTATAGCTGGGCGGCCAGTAGTTGCTGACCGAGCCGACGGCGATGATCGCGTCGGGGTAGACCTTGAGCACGGCCGGGGCGATGGCCTTGACCAGGTCGGTGTACTCCTTGGCGAACTCGGTGGAGTTGTGCTTGCCGTTCTTCCGCCAGAAGGTGCGGACGTTGGGCTCGTTCCACACTTCGAGAATGATCTTCTGATCCTTGTACCGCTCGGCGACGGCCGCGGCGAAATTGGCGAAGCCCTGACGGCCGGCCTCGGTCTGGATCCCGCCCTGGCCGTCTTCTTCATACATCTTGTTGCCGGCGAACAGGCAGATGATGACCGTCAGGTCCAGTTCCTTGGCGTGGGCCATCTGCTCGTCGTACATCTCGAAGGTGTAGACGCCTTTTTCCTTTTCGACGGCGTTCCAGTAGAACCCGCGTCGGACGGCGGTGAAGCCCATCTCGTGGACCTGGTCCAGCACGTCCGTGGTGAAGTTGTGGGTCTTGAGCTGGACGGCGCAGCTTTCGGGCACGCCGGGGCGGCTGGGGATCGGGTTGGCCGCGAAGGCGAAGCTGGCGGCGAAGCAGACGGCCATCAGCATCAGGCCGAGGGTCATTGGCGAGCAACGTAAGTCATACATGGGGAAGATCTCCGTGAGGGTCCGTTCGGGTCTGCGAGCATGCTAGGTATGCCACATCGTGAGGCCCAACGCCATCCTGAATACGCATCATAATACGTTAATTATGCGTCAGGGCGGTGGAGGCCATGCGGCGGGCCATGCGGCGTTGGCTTCGTCGAGCAAGGTCTGCACGCGCGTCGCGGCCTGCTCGACGAAAATACGCGCCAACTCCGCCCCGTGTTCGGCCGTGGCTTGGCGGGCATTCGCCGGGCAACCGTCGGCCGCGTACTCCAAGGGACGATCGCCCAGTTGAGGCAGGTTCACCAAATCAGGTTGAAAATGCATCATGAGCGAGGTTTCGTGGATCCCCGCGTGGTCGCCGGCCTTCACATCCACCCACGACGCCGGCTCCCAATCCGCAAAGGCCCAGACCTTCGGATAGCAATGCCGCTCTGCAAAATCTGCACAGCCGGCCTGCACCGCTTCGATGTGCCCGGCCCCGAAGTGTCCCATCACGATGACCAGCACGCGGAAGCCGTCCTCGTACAGATTCTCCAGGTGCTCGGCGACCAGTTGACGCACCAGCGACCTGCTGATCTCCACGCAGTGCCCGAACCCGCGCCACGGCTTGAGCGTCTGGTGGCCGGCATACACCGGCGGCAGGACGACCCCGCCGGTTGCCTCGCACAACGCCAGGCACAGATGATGGGCCTTGAGTCCGTCGAGCCCGACGGGGTTGTGCCTGCCGTGCCACTCCAGCGCCCCCCACGGGATGTAAGCGACCGGGCGCCGGTGAATCACCGCATCGATCTCGTCGGGTTTCATCTGCTCATAGCGCACGGCCAAGGCTCCATGTCGAAGTGCTAAAAGGTTGGTCCCGGCAGGTGGACCTGGCCTTGCGGCCAGGGCGTGTCGCCGAGCTCGCAGACCAGGGGTTGCAGCGGTCGCCAGTCGCCGGGCTCGTTGGATTCTTCGGCCATGTTGCAGACGACGTTGGTGGTTTTCACGTAACCGCTGGACTGGTAGATCTGCGGGTTGCCGAAGAGCAGGGCGAAGGGGTATTCGTGGTCGGCCAGCCACGCATGAGCTGCGGTGAGCATCTGCTTGACCAGGCCCCGGCCGCGATGGTTCGGATGCACGCACACATCGCCGACGCCGCCGATGTCGTAGCGTCGACCCTGGCCGGTGACGAGGCGTTCGTGCACGCCGAGTTGGGCGATGATGTGCTGATCGTGGCGGACCACCCAGCGATGGGGGTAGGGCTGGTTGAAGTAGCGTCGGCGTTCAAACACCGCATGCCTGGGTTGGGTGTAACAGGTGCGCAGCAATTGTCGAAGCTGCGCATCGTCAGCCGCGTCGATCGTCGCATCCGGCAGATATTGAACGGGTTTGTTCAACTGGCTTTGGGTGGGGCGGAGCTTTGGCGAACGATCAACTCCGGCGGGCACAGTTCATGGACCGGCCTGGACAGGGGTGAGTCCAGGGA
The DNA here is from genome assembly GCA_964473545.1 of uncultured Planctomycetaceae bacterium. Lineage (GTDB taxonomy): Bacteria > Planctomycetota > Phycisphaerae > Phycisphaerales > Zrk34 > CAYWKS01. The sequence continues at coordinate 2,104 of CAYYPN010000083.1, read as the reverse complement.
GCGGTCGCGCTGGGCGATCGCCGCGTCGATGACCAGTTCCGCCGCCCGTCGGCCCATCTGGCGCATCGGCTGCTGCACGGTGGTCAGGGCCGGCCTCATGAACTGGCAGGTGCGGCTGTTATCCACGCCGACCACGCTGATCTCCGGGCCCACTTCGATGCCCCGGTCGGCCAGCGCCAGCACCAGCGGCGCCGCCACGTGGTCGTTGTACGTCACCAGTGCGGTCGGCCGATTGTCGCCCAGCCCCAGCAGGTAATCGACGGCCGCATTGGCGAAGGCCATGTCTTCCAGTTCCCCGGCCCGAGCGTCGGTGAGGGTGTCCCAGTCGAAGGTCCAGGCCGGGTCGGTCTTCAGGTTCAGTGACATCAGGGCCTGTTCGTATCCGGTCCGCCGCAGCGACCCGCCCGGTCCGGGATTGTAACCCAGGCCCACGTACCCGATGCGCCGATGGCCCCACTGATAAAGGTGTTCGGTCGCCAGGCGTGTCGCCGCCTGGTCGTCGAAGTTGATCGTCGACAATCGTTTCACGTCGCCGTAGTAGTTGACCGCGACGATGTGGGGGTGACGTTCGACCAGCGCCTTGACCCAGCCGGCATCGTGCTGAATGTGCAGGAGAATCAACCCGTCGATGCGTCGTTCGGTGAAGCGATGCATGCAACTGTCGGGCGTGCCGCCGCCGGAGAGGTTGATCGCCATCAGGTCGTAATCGCGGGCATGGCAGGCGGTTTCGATACCGTCGAGAATCTCGCCTTCGTAAACGTTGCCCAGGCCCGACCCGCCGGACGGCTGGACGTACACGCCGAGGGTCTGGGTCGATCGCCGGGCGAGGCTGCGGCTGGCGAAGTCGGGCCGATAGCCCAACTCGTCGGCGGCGCGGCGGACGCGTTCGGTCAACGCCTGGCTGACCCCCGAGCTGCTGCGTGACTTGTTGACCACCATGGAGACCACGGCCGTCGAGCAGCCGGCCAGCGCGGCCACGTCCCGCAGGGTCGGTCGCTTGGCCACGACGGTTGAAGTGGTCTTGTCCGGAGTTGACTCGGCCATAGGCGTCACTTTCAACGGTATCGTACCGTGCGGCCCCGATACAGGTTAAATGATTACGCGTTTAATGTATGCCATGGTCCGCCAATGTCAAAGAAATGTTGACCCGGCGTTTCGATTCTGGCGACGCCTCCGGCCGGCGCGGGCCCTGCATCCCGCGTAATCGGCACGAAACCCGGCCTTCATCCACGCCCGACGACGTTGGGCTATACTCCTGTTACCCCGTACCTTGGACTCCGTCATGGACCGACGCCAGTTCCTCCAGACCCTCTCGGCCGGCGCCGCGGCGACGACCCTCGGCCCGTGGGTGGATCAAGCCCTGGGCCAATTCCGGGGCCGGGGGGGGCGGCCGAATGTGCTGTTCATCTCGATCGATGATCTCAAGCCGCTGCTGAACTGCTACGGGGCCAAACACATTCACAGCCCCAACATCGATCGGCTCGCCCGGCGCGGGGTCGTCTTCGCCAACGCCCAATGCCAGCAGGCCGTCAGCGCCCCCAGCCGTGTCAGCGTGATGACCGGCCTCTACCCCGACTCCTCGGGCGTGCACGACCTGAAGACGCGGATGCGCGACAAGCATCCCGACGTCGTCACCCTGCCCCAGCACTTCCGCAACCACGGCTACATCACCGCCGGCGTCGGCAAAACCTTCGACAGCCGCGCCGTCGACGATGGCCACGACACCGCAAGCTGGTCCCACGGCTACACCCGCTTCCCCCATGACCAGCTCAACCCTAATCATCCACCGCCGGCGCAGGGTTACCACGCCCCCGGGACCCGTGAGCGGGTCGAACAGGTTCAGGAAATCGCACGGGATGTCGAGGGCAAGGGGTACTGGCACCTGTTCAAGCGCGTGCCGGGGTCGAAGCCGCCTTACGAGTCGATGGACGTGCCGGACGATGCTTACATCGACGGGGCGATCTGCAAGCACGGCATGCAGCGCCTGGAAACCTTCACCAGGGGTGAGCAGCCGTTTTTCCTGTCGGTCGGGTTCTTCAAGCCGCACCTGCCTTTCGTCGCGCCGAAGAAGTATTGGGATCTGTACGATCCCGAGAAGATCGAC
>CAYYPN010000082.1:0-10269 GCA_964473545.1 uncultured Planctomycetaceae bacterium | reverse complement strand
GCAACAAGCGGCGGCTACTGGAGATCCTCAACCGGACCACGATCGAGCCGACCACGCTCACCCGGGGCCAGGGGCTGATCGCCACGATGGGCGAAGGCGATCTGCCGCCGCCGGCGCTCGAGGACCTGGCCGACCGCGACGAGGCGCTGGCCGAAGTCGAAGCGTTGCAGGAGGAACTCGCCCGGCACCAGGCCCGCCAGACCGAGGTCGAAGCCGAACACGGCCGCGAGCGCCGGCGTCTGCAAGCCGAGGCTTCGGCATTGACGGCGGAACTGGTCGAGTTACGCGGCCGATCCGAACAACCCGGCGACGCGGTCGATGAAGCCGATTCGCACGCCCTGTCCGACCGCATGGCGGAGCTTGAGGCCGAACGGGCCCGGGTCAATGTGGCACTGGAGGCCGTCCAACAGCACTTCGAGCCGGTCCGTCAGGACATCCTGCGCACCGAGCGACAGATTCGTTTCCACCGCCAGCGTGCGGTGATCGCCGAGCAGCACGCCAACCGGGCGGCGGTGGTGGCGACCGCCCCCCAGATCGATCGCGACGGGGAGGCGGTCAGCATCATCATGCCCGCCCCCGAGGGCGGCGGCGTCCTGCTCAATGACGGATACGCCGACGTGTTCAGTGTCGAAGTCATCCGCAGCGGCACCGGCAAGGCCAACGCCATGGGCATTGGCGAACTGCCCTGGTGGGCGTGGCGGGGCCCGATCCTCACCTGGTCCAGCATCGCCATCCTGATGACTCTGGCGTTGCTGTTCATGTCCATGATCGTGCATCCGCAGTGGTCCCGCCGCGAATTGCTCAGCTACCCCATCGTGCGATTCATGGAAGAGGTTTCCGAGCGGCCGGACAACAAGTCCCTGCCCTCGATCATGGTCAGCAGGCTGTTCTGGGTCGGGTTCCTGCTGGCGCTGTCGATCCACTTCATGAACGGCATGAACACATGGTTCGGCGAGCCGATCCCCAAACTGCCGCTGAGCTTCGATTTCAACGGGCTCAAAGAACTGTTCCCGACGATGGGCAAGGTCGGCGGCATACACATGCTCTGGCACCCGCGGCTTTACCTGTCGGCGATCGGGTTCGCCTACTTCCTCAACAAGGAAGTGTCGCTGAGCGTGGGCGTGAGCGTGCTGTTCTGGGGCATTCTGGGCGCGATCATGCTCGGCAACGGTCTGCCCGTGGAGAACAACTGGGCGTCGGCCGAAATGGGCCCCATGCTCCGTTTCGGCGCCTACCTGGGCCTGGCGGCGATCATCCTCTACATCGGCCGCAGCTACTACCTGAACGTGGCGGCGAGCATGATCGGCCTGCCGCGCGGCAAGGCCACCCCTGCCTACGCCACCTGGGCCGCACGCGGCATGGTCGTCTGCTGCCTCGCCGTCGGCTTCCTCCTCAACCACATGCTCAATCTCGATTGGGTTCTCGCCTCCCTGTTCATCATCTGCATCCTCGTGATGAGCCTGGGCCTGGCGCGCATCAACGCCGAGACCGGGATGTTCTTCATCCAGACCTGGTGGTTGCCGGCGGGCGTGATCGTCGGCCTGCTCGGGGCCTCGGCGACGGGGCCGGAGGGCTTTTTGCCGCTGGCCATCGCCGGGGCGATCCTCATCCAGGACCCGCGCGAAGCGGCGGCGCCTTTCTTCGTCAACGCACTCAACCTCGGCGAACGCGTCGGCAAGGCCAGCCCTCGCGCCACGGTCAGTCCCATCGTGGTCGTCCTGATCGGCGGCTTTGCCCTGGCGTTTGCCGCTACCTTCTACCTCCAGCACATTCACGGCACGGCCTACCACGACGGTTGGGCGGACGTGGTCGCCAGCAAACCCTTTGACGAACTGGTCAAGCAGGTCGACCAACTGGAATCCCAGGGCCAACTGGCCGTGTCCAACGATCGCCGGGGCTGGGATCGACTGATGCACATGGATTTCGACGCCGAAACCTATGGCTGGCTCGGGCTGGGCGCGGGACTGGTGATTGTGTTCAGCCTGGCGCGGCTGCGGCTGAACTGGTGGCCGCTGCATCCGATCATCTTCCTCATCTGGGGCACGTATCCCGCCCAACAGATATGGTTCTCGTTCCTGCTCGGCTGGCTGATCAAGGTGTCCGTCACCAAATTCGGCGGGGCCAAGGCGTTCCGAACCGCCCTGCCGCTGATGGTCGGGCTGATCGCCGGTGAAATCCTCGCCGCCATCGGATGGGTCATCGCCGGCGCGATCGCCTTCGGCCTCGACGCCCAGATGGCCTCCAGCATTCGCATTCTCCCCGGCTGATTCGAATGACCGTGATTTGAGTAAGACTGATGCTCTCGACCCGCTCAACCCGAATGACCACACGACCGGCCGACCCGGCGCACGACGCTGCGCCGGTCGATCGCCGGCTGGTCGCCTGGATGGGTATGGCCCTGTCCACGCCATGGGACTGGGAGATCATTCGCCACGCCACCGACCCGGCCAAGGGCAAACTCGCGTTCGTCGATCGCCGGCGACAGCGACTGCTGCTGAGTTGGGCGATGACGCCCCAACGGCCCGACCTGGACCAGGCCGTCGCCGACTACAAGGCGATGGATCGCGAGGACAACCCCAGCGTGTCGTTCAAGACGCTGCGGCATTATGACGGTTGGCGCGGTTACTGGCGCGACCGGCTGACCCGGCTGGCCCGGTACGAGCGCGACCGCAACCTGTGGATCGAGTTGACCATTCCCTGGCACGGCCCGCGCGATGCGCAGGTCGAAGCCGATCTGGTCAACAGCTTCCGGTTGCTCGCGCCCCCGCCGAGCGACCAAGCCGACGAAGCGGCACTGGCGAAGTTGGAGTCGACGCGCTGGCGGGCGTTCGGGTTGGACGTGACCGCCCCGCCGGGCTGGATGCTCGATCGGGCCGAGGTCCGGCCCGCGGACGTGACCTGGACCTTCAGCGATCTGGCCGACGCGCGCCGCTCGGTGCGGATCAACCGCCGGGGCATGATCGACGTCTGGTTCGACAACGACCTGAAACAGCATCTGCGCGAGTTCGTCGGGTACGGCCCGGAACTGCGATACGAATCGACCCGCTGGCTCGACTACCCCGCGTGGTCGGTGACCAGCACTATCATGCAGAAGAAGTGGAAGAACATCACCGGCGGCACACGCCGGCGCACCGACATCGCCTGGTGCGATCCGGAGGCCCATTCGGTGATTACCGTCACCGCCACCGCCCCGGTCAAGGCGAACGTGGACCCGCGCATCTTCTGTGTTGAAGGATACAGCGTGCAATGAACCGAGCGCCGGCGAAAACCTGGACGTTTGACGACCTGCTGGACGCGGTGCCGACGCCCAACGCGGCGGCGCGCAGCAAAAGCGTCGAGAACGGCGTACACGTGATCGTGCCGACCCGCCGGCGGTGGTGGATGAAGCCGCTGTCGCTGATCATGCCGTTCAAACGTGAGCCGTCGCGCACGCTGGCGCTGGACGCCCTGGGCCGGGAGGTCTGGGAACACAGCGACGGCCGGACGCGGGCCGAGACGATCATCGAGCGCTTCGCCGCGGCGCATGGGCTGAGCTTTCACGAAGCCCGGCTGGCGGTGTCGCAATTCTTCCGCCTGTTGACTTACCACGGCGCGATTGTCGTGGTTGCCCCCAAGGACGAGTCTGCCGCATGAAGCAGTTGATCGTGCAAAACCAGGTCCGCCTGAACCCCGGGCGAATACTCGGCCTGACCATCAGCGGGATCAGCGTGCGTTTGTTCCGCTCGATGGTGACGGTCATCATTCTCATGCTGGCCGTGACGTTCCTGTCGCACGCGCTGGTGCATTCGCTGGTCAGCCACGAGGCCCGCTACTTCGCTTACCAGGAGTTGGCCGACTATCGCGTGCCGAGTCGTTGGGCCACGCGACTGACCTCGCCGGACAACCGCGCCACGGTGCGGCAGAACCTGGCCGATCGGGTTGACCCGTTCTTTACCGAATACCAGCGGTGGTCCGGAGCGAGCGACGCGCAGATGCAAGCCGCATCCGCCGACGCCGCCAGGTTGCTCGAATACGAAGCGTATTTCCAGAGCTTTTCCGAAGCCAAGGCGTTGATCCTTCTGGAGGGCCGCGCCCCGATCGTCGCGTTGCAGGCCATGACCGAGGCCGAGGCTCGCGATCGTTTCGCGGACAACCTGCAACGGCTGAACGTACCCGAGCCGCCCGGCGGCATGGCCTCGCTTCGCCAGTACACCGCCAGCGCCCTGCCGCAACTGATCGACCTGGTCGGGCGAATCCGCACCGGCCATCGTCAGGCCATCGACCGCGTCGCCGAGGCGCGGGGTGAACTGTCGCCCATGCACTGGTTCGCGCAGGAAGACGCCCCGGTCGAGTCGGTGTTGTCCGGCGCGGGTTTCGTCCTCGATGCCGACACCGTCGAGCGGCTGCACCAGGCCGGCAATATCTTCCTGGCCCAGGATGCGACCAAGTCCGCGCTGAACAACCCGGCGATCAGCCGGGCCCTGATTCGTGAACTTGGCGTCGAGGTCACGGACCTGCATCAGGATCGTTTGATGCACTGGTTGACCGGCGAATCGCGGGCGCGGTGGATGACCGAGCGGATCGAGGAGAACCTCGGTGATGCCGAGCAGGGGGTGGCGCCCGAGCCGCGGACGCTGGCGACCGCCGCCGCGCAGTACCGCCGCCAGGCCCGGCTTCAGGCCGCGGTCGGCAGCGTCGAGATGCAGGCCCGCGACGGGTTGTTCGACCTGCCGATCAACACGCAGTGGCTGATCACGCTGTCGTTTCTCGTCTGTGCGGTGGGCGTGACCAATGCGATGTTCATGAGCGTGACCGACCGGTTCACGGAAATCGCCACCATGAAATGCCTGGGCGCGCTGGACGGTTTCCTCATGCAGATGTTCCTGTTCGAGTCGCTCATGCAGGGACTGGTTGGTGCGACCGCGGGGGTGATTCTCGGGCTGGCGCTGGCCGTGGTGCGTGGCATGCTGACCTACGGCGACATCGCCTGGGCGTCGATGCCCTGGCCGGACGTCATCCTGGGCGGTGTGTTGAGTTTTATCGTGGGCCTGATCCTGTCCGTGATCGCGGGCGTGGGACCGGCCCTGGCCGTGGCGCGCCTGGCGCCAATGGAAGCGATGCGAATCGAATAGCCACCTATGACCCAAGCCAACGACATCCTGCCCAGCGCCACGACGCCGCCCGAAACCGTCGGCCAGCCCGATCGCGCTGTCATCATCCGCACCATCAACGTGGTGAAAAGCTACGGCATGGGCGACGTCATCACCTACGCCCTGCGCGGGATCGACGTCACCATCGACCGCGGCGAGCTGATCAGCGTGCTCGGCCCGTCGGGTTCGGGCAAAAGCACGTTCTTCAACATGATCGGCGCGCTCGACTCGCCCTCGTCCGGCCGCGTGCTCATCGACGAGGTCGACGTCGCCCAGCTCAACGCCGTCGAACTCGCGTTCCTGCGATGCCGCAAGATCGGCTACATCTTCCAAAGCTACAACCTGATCCGTTACATGACGGCGCTGGAGAATGTGACGGTGCCGATGGCCTTCGCCGGGGCCGCCCCGGAGGAAGCCCGCCGCAGGGGCATGGAGCTGCTGCGACTGGTGGGCCTGGACGATCGCTGGGATCACCGGCCGGTCGAACTGTCCGGCGGCCAGCAGCAACGCGTCGCCATCGCCCGCGCAATGTGTAACAACCCGATGATTCTGCTGGCCGACGAACCGACCGCCAACCTCGACCTGCACACCGGCCAGCAGATCCTCGACATCCTCGACCGCATCAACAAGGAGCGCAACGTCACCATCGTGTGCGCCACGCATGACCACCGGCTGATCAACATCAGCGACCGCATCTTCTGGATTCGTGACGGCAAGGTTGAACGCATCGAACGCCGCCAGGACATCGAGGTCAACCTCGGCCGCATCGGAGGTGAAAAATGATGCGATCGATCCGAGCCATGATGTGGCTGTGTGCCGCCGCGCTGACGCTGACCTGCGCCGCGGCGGGTCACGCCCAGACGCCGGCCGACGATGAAGCCGATCGTCAGTTTCTGGCCGATGTTCAGGCGTTGACCGCCCATGACCATCGCCTGCCGACCACCCCCGAGAGCCGGGCCGCGACGGACTACATTACGCAGCGTTTGCGGGACATCGGCATCACCAGCATCTACAACCTCGACTCCAGCGCCGCGCAGATGCGCGTGCAGACCTGCCAGATCGAGATCGCCGGGCAGACGATCGAGTTGAGCCCGATGCGGCCCAACGTCATCATGCCGCCGACCACCCCGGCCGAGGGTTACACCGGCCGCTACATCTATGTCGGCAAGGGCGCGTTGACCGATTACGAGGACCGCCATCCGCGCGGCGCCATCGTCGGGCTGGATTACAACAGCGGCGAAAACTGGCGACATGCCTTCCGCCTGGGCGCCCACGCGGTGGTGTTCATCGGCCAGGAAGACGCCGCCGACGTCAAGCCCAAGCATGCCTCGGTGCCGGCCAATCTCGTTCGGCTCTACGCCGATGGCGAAGCGCACGGCGACGTGCTCCGCCGCAACCACGACCAGGCCACGGTGACCAGCCATCTGCGCTGGGAGACCGGCACGAGCCGCAACCTCCTCGCCCTGATCCCGGGCGTCGACCCCCGGATCGACACCGACCGCCAGGGCCCCGAGATCATCGTGCTGTCGTGCCACTACGACAGCTATGGCGAAGCGCCCTACGCCAGCCCCGGCGCGCGGAGCGCGGCCAACGTCGCGGCTTTGCTCCAGATCGCCGAACATCTTCAGAACGCGCGCCCCAAGCGGCATGTGTTGCTGGCGTTCTTCGACAACCACGCGCAGCAGCGCCAGGGCGCACGGGTGGTGTATCGCGTGCTCTCCGGTGATGACAAACAGGCCGCCCAGTTTGCCGAGGACCACCGGCGGGAGAGCCGCTTCGTCGACCGCGCGCTGGAACTGTTGCGCGATGACGACTGGCTGCAGCGATTCGTCGACCACCAGATCGGCAACGTCCCGAACGCAACGCCCGAGCAACTGCAGGTGCTCGACACCGACGCCGATGCGATCCAGCGTGAGCTGAAGCTCCGGGCTGATCACATTGACGCGGACATCAAGACCGAGTTTCTGCCGTTGCGGATGGAGCGATCGGAACTGCTGCGTTTGCAGCGGGCCGAGACCATCACACCCGACCAACAGCGGCGTTTCGATCGCGTCCTGGCCGAGATCCAGCAACTGGATGATCGCACCGCGCGCGTCGACGCGGTGCGGCAGGCGCTGGCCGAGGCCCGCTCCGCCGAGGACTACCGGGACATGCCGGCCCGACTCATGCAGGCGGCGCCCGACACCATGGTGCAACTGCGGGAGCGTCTGCTGGAGGTGTACGAGACGCGGCGTGAAGAGCTGGACCGCGAGATTGCCGCGGACGAGTCCGCCGAACGCATTCGCGAACGCCTGCAACTCGGCCCCGGCGACAATCGCGCCCGGATCGCCCTGCATGTGCACCTGAACCTGTCCGACCTCGGCCGGCGCTGGGGGGTCGTTGCCGGCGACTCGACGACCGAGCGTCTGATCAGCGGCCGTCGTGACGCCGACCAGCCCAGCCATTACACCGGCGTGCTGCGCGCGTTCCGGGCGGTCATCGAAGAACAGGGCGCGCCTGAGCATCTGGATGTCGGCACCGTCGAACAGCCCACCGACGGGCAGCGATTCGTCTCGGGGGTGTATGCCAACGACGGCCTGATCGCCGGGCTGTACGGGATTTACAACGTCACGCTGATGACCGGATCGGACGCCCGCCTGCGCGACGGTCACCCCATCGACACCCTGGAGAATCTGAACTGGCAGCGTATCGCCCGTTTCAGCCGTGAGGCCGGCCCGTTGCTCGCCGGGGTGATCGACACGCCGGCCCTGCCGACGACCAGCAGTCTCCGGGCCATCGTCAAGAACTCGTTCCGGGTGTGGCACGAAGACAACCGTCGCGCCAGCGGCAACTACGGGTTGTATCGCGTCACCGGGGGTTTGAAGGAAGACCGCGCGGCGCGCGGCGCGGTGATGGCCATCTGGTCGCGCGTTCAGCTATACGGCTGGGCGATCCTTGAAGATCCCCTGCCGGCCAACTTCGCCTTGTTCGCGATGGAGCCGGTCGACGCCTACGGGCTGTTCGACATGGTCAGCTACCCCAAAGCCTGGGGTAACCATCCAGCCTGCGTCTTCGGCGCGATCTTCGACAAGTACGGTCTCACGGAGGCGGCCAGCAACGCGGAAACCTTCGAGCAGAATCACCTGGAAAGCGCCCGCATCGAGATCATTCCGGCTCGCGACTTCGCCATCAGCTATCCCCTGCTGGGCAAGAGCAACCAAGTCACCGATCCGTTCAAGATGTTGGGCTCGGTGACCAACTCGACCTATCCCGCCGACCGCCAGCATGTGGGCCAAAGCGCCGATATGGGCTTCGCCTTCATCTCCCAGCGGGTGCTGCGCACCGGTGCGTCGCGTCTGAAGGTCTTCACGGAGCACGGCCCGGTGATCCTGGGCTTGAACGACCTGGACGATGAGCAGCAGGTGCAGCAGTTGGGTCGAGGCGTGCCCCCGGACGCCCTGACGCCGCCCCCGAACGTGCAGGAACCGACGGCCGACGACCTGTGGATGCTCTCGGAAATGCGTCTGCAGACGATGCGGTCCGGCGGGATCGCCAGCGCGGCGCTGGAGCGGCTGCACATCAAGGCCAAACGCGACATCGAACGGGCCGAAGCGATCAGCAACGTCCACGCCCAGGCGGTGAGCTACACCGACGCCGCCCAACGCGAACGCCGCAACTACCAGCCGATTCGCGATGCGATGAACGACCTGGTGCGGGCGGTGGTTTTCCTGCTGTTGCTGGCGATTCCCTTCGCCTTTGCGGTCGAGCGGCTGCTGATCGGCGCAAACACGATCTACGGCCGGCTGCGCGGGTTCATGGCGGTGTACACGATGACATTCGCCCTGTTGTACGTGCTGCACCCGGGCTTCGGCGTTGCGGCGGTACCGCTGATCATCCTCCTGGCGTTCATCATCATCCTGCTGGGCTCGATGGTGATTTACATTCTGCTGCGCAAGTTCAACACCGAGCTGCGCGAGATGCAGGGCCAGAGCAGCAAGGCCCACGAAGCCCAGATATCACGGACCGGCACGCTGGTCGCCGCGGCCAACATGGGCATCAGCACCATGCGGCGGCGGCCCCTGCGGACGGCGCTGACGGCGTTGACCGTCGTGCTGCTGACGTTCACGATTCTCTGCTTCGCCTCGGTGGGCAGCGCCCCCGGCGTCAAGCGCATCTACCTCGGCTCGGCCGGCAGCGCCCAGGACGCGGACCTGATGCTGCGTGCCCCGGACTACTCCAAGCTGCCGCCGGAGTTGCCTGAAGTGCTCGAAGGCCGCCAGGGCCCGCGCGGTTTGATCGCCGAGCAATGGTGGTTGTCGCGCCAGGATCCCGAAGCGCCGCCTATCAACATCACCCGCGCCACGGACGGGCAGACGCAGTACGTGCAGGCGGTGTGGGGCATCAGCCCGGTCGAGTTGACGCGCTGGCCCGACATGGCCGAGTCCCTGCGCAGGGACGGCCAACCGGTCGACCCGGCCGACATCGGGCCGCGGGACGTGTTCCTGCCGCCGGTGGTGCGGGATCAGTTGCACCTGGCGGTCGGCGACGAGTTGCTCGTCGAAGGGGTGCAGGCACGATTCGCGGGAATTGTGCTGACCAGCAACCTGCAGCGCCTCAAGCACATCGACGGCGAGCCGGCCATGCCGGTCAACTTCCAGGACACCTCGGTGCTCGCGGCGCTGGACGAGCAGAAGACGCTGGACGAGGAGGCCGCCGCGGAAGTGCAGCGGTCGTTCGCCCGCCTGTCGCCGAACCAGATCGCCATCGTGCCGATCGAGTTGATCCAGCCGATGCGGGGCGACCTGCGAATCGTCCGCATCTACCTCGACCCGGATTTGAAGACCGAGACGGTCGGCCACGAGTTGACGGAGATCATGCCGACGCCGGTGTGGTCGCGCGGCACCAGTGGCGCGGAGCGCCTCGTGTTCGCCTCGCTGATCGAAGTGCAGGCCGGCCAGGCGTTGCTTGTGCCGTTGCTGCTGGGCGGGCTGATCGTGTTCGGCACGATGCTCGGCAGCATCAGCGACCGCGAGAAGGAAATCTACACGTTCAGCGCGTTGGGCCTGGCCCCCAGCCACGTGGGGCTGTTGTTCTTCGCCGAGGCGGCGGTGTATGCGGTGGTCGGCGGCATGGCCGGACAGATCCTCGCCCAGCTCGTCGC
>CAYYPN010000081.1:0-10284 GCA_964473545.1 uncultured Planctomycetaceae bacterium | reverse complement strand
GATCCACAACAACATCGTCTGGCATCACGCGGTCGAGAAGCTGTTCGGCATCGAGATCACGCCGCGCTGCAAGGTCCTCCGCACCATCGTGGGCGAGCTCGCCCGCATCCAGGACCACCTGCTGTGCGTCGGGGCTTCGGCCCTGGACCTCGGGGCGCTCAGCGCATTTCTGTACGGCTTCAACGAGCGCGAGGTCATCTACGACATCTGCGAATTCATCTGCGGCGCCCGCTTCACGACGAGCTGGACCCGCGTCGGCGGACTCAACCAGGACCTGCCGGATGAGGACATCTTCAAGGCCAGGGTCAAGAAGTTCGTCGACGAGCAGCTTCCCCCGGCGATCGACGACCTGGAAGGGCTGCTGAACAACAACCGCATTTTCATCGAGCGCACCGTCGGCGTGGGCTCGGTCACGGCGGACGACGCCCTCGCGTGGGGGCTGACCGGCCCGTTGGCGCGGTCGGCCGGCGTGAGGCGCGACCTGCGCAAGGATGAGCCGTACCTGTGCTATGAAGACAATTGGGACGGCGCCGGCGCGCCAAAGGTCGAGTTCAAGGTGCCGATCATGCACGACGGCGACTGCTACGCCCGTTTCCGCGTGCGCATCGAGGAGATGAAGCAGTCGATCGCCATCATCAAGCAGTTGATCGACAGGATCCCCGGCGGGCCGGTGAACACCTACGCCGACGAGGCGGTGCACATTCCCGCGAAGGCCGAGACCTACGGCTCGATCGAGGGGTTGATTCACCACTTTGAGCTGATCATGACCAACCGCGGGTGGACCGCCCCGATCGCCGAGATGTACGGCGCACAGGAAACGGGCAACGGTGAGCTGGGGTTCTACCTCGTGGCCGACGGCGGCCCGCGGCCCTGGCGGGCGAAGTGCCGCCCGCCGAGTTTCATCAACTACCAGTCGTTTCCCAAGATGCTCGAAGGGCATCTGCTGTCGGATACCGTGGCGATCCTCGGGTCGCTGAACATCATCGCCGCCGAACTGGATCGGTAAGCCGCTTGCGGCTTAGCAGGATGTATATGCCATGGCGTGGATCGTCGAAGACCTTGCGAACAAGAAGATCGAGCGGCGGGCTGAGCCGTACCTGACCGAGTCGATGAAGGCCGAGGCGACCGAGCATGTGCTGCCGCGGTTTCCGACCAAGCGGGCGGCCCTGTTGCCCGTGTTGCACATGGTTCAGCACGAACACAACTGGATTCCCCCGCAGGCCATCGAGGAGGTGGGCGCGTTTCTCGAACTCAGCGCCGCCGACGTCTACGACACCGCGACGTTTTACGAGGAATTCTACCTCGAACCCAAGGGCAAGTACCTCGTGCAGGTCTGCCAGTCGATCAGTTGCGAGCTGTGCGGTCACGAGTCGCTGCTCGACAAGCTCATGGCCAGGCTCGACATCGCCGACGGCGAAACCACCGACGACGGCAAGATCACGCTCATGACCGTCGAATGCCTGGGCGCCTGCGGCGACGCCCCCGCGGCGCTGATCAACGGCAAACTCTACGAGAAGGTCACGTGGGAGCAACTGGAAGCGGTCATCGAAGGCCTGCCCGACGATCCGAAAAACTTCGATGCGCATTGATATTGATCCATGAAAGCCCACGCATGGCCATGCGTGGACTTTGCGTGGGCTCTGGATAGCGACATGGCATGGTTCAACAAAATGTGCCGCAACGTCGGGTTGATGATTTACAACATCAGGCAACCCGGCACGCACAAGCACGAAGTCAAGCGAACCACCGAAACCGAACAACGCGGCAACGTCACCCTGCGACGCACGACGATTGAGGAAATTGAAGTCCGCGGCGCGAGCGACGAGGAATCCAAACATGGCTCTTGAAAACCCCGTCATCTGCAAGCGCATTCCCACCTGGCCCTGGGGCGACCCTCGGAACAGGGCCTATGTGAATTATGATCGCTACGTCGAAACCGGTGGCTATGCACCGCTGCGCGAAGCGCTGAAGATGCAGCCCAAGGACCTGGTTGACCTGGTGAAGGGTTCGGAGCTGCGCGGGCGCGGGGGTGCGGGGTTCAGCGCCGGGCTCAAGTGGTCGTTCCTGCCCGATCCCGACGGCGAGCCGCGCTACCTGGCGGTGAACTTCGACGAGTCGGAACCGGGCACATTCAAGGACCGGGTCATCGGCGATTGCGACCCGCACCAGGTGCTCGAAGGCATTGCCATCTGCTGTCATGCGTGCCAGCTCGACACCGCCTACATCTACATCCGTGGCGAGTATCACCACACGGCCAGGGTCGTGCAGAAGGCGATCGACGAGGCCTACGCCAACAAGGTCTTCGGCGCCGGCGGGGTGCTGGGCCGGATCAACGGTCGTGATGTGAACTGCTACCTGCACATCGGCGCCGGGGCGTACATCTGCGGCGAGGAGACGGGGCTGCTCGAGTCGCTGGAAGGCAAGCGCGGCTGGCCCCGGATCAAGCCGCCGTTCCCCGCGGTCAAGGGCGCCTTTGGCCGGCCGACGGTGATCAACAACGTCGAAACGCTCGCCATGCTGCCGCACATCCTCGAGCACGGCGTGGACTGGTTCAAATCGATAGGCCGGGCATCGACGCTGGGTGAAAACGTTCCCGGCAGCTATGGTCCGAAGCTCTACGGTATCTCGGGCCACGTGAATCGCCCCGGCGTCTACGAAGATGCGCTGGGCATCGGCATGGCCGAACTCATCGAGAAGCACGGCGAAGGCATGCGCGGCGGCAAGAAGTACAAGGCCGCCATCCCCGGCGGCGTGTCGATGGGCTTCCTCGGCACCGATCAGTACGACGCGGAACTCGACTTCGACATCGGCAAGCGGTACGGCGTGCTGGGCCTGGGCACGGCCGGCGTGATCGTCATGGACGAAGACACCGACATCGTCCGCGTCACTCGCAACATCGTTCGCTTCTTCAAGCGCGAATCGTGCGGCCAGTGCACGCCCTGCCGCGAGGGTAGTGGTTGGGTGTTGAACATCCTCAACCGCATGCTCGAAGGCGACGGCCGCATGCACGACATCGACCTGCTCGACGAGGTGGCCGCGTCCATGGGCGCGATGCCCGGCACGACGATCTGCGGCCTGGCCGACGGCACCAACTGGGCGGTGACCACGGCGTTGAAGAAATTCCGCGGCGAGTTTGAAGCCAGGTGCCGCAGTGACCTGGTTCAAGGCGTCCAACTCGACCGCGGCCAGGCTTGATTCACTTTATTGATCGCCCGGGTTGAAGTCTTCACCAACGTCGGCGAAGTCGCGCTTGAGTTGCGCGAGCAGGTCATCCGGCAGGCCGGGCCTTGCGGCGACGGCGAGGTTGGCTTTCGCCTGGGCGGCGTCGCGGGCGCCGAAGATCAGCGTTGAAACTTCCGGCTCGGCCAGCGCGAAGGCGTAGGCCACTTCGGCCAGCGATTCGTACGGCGAAGGGACGGCCTTGTTCTTGAGGTCCTGCACGCGCTGGAGGATGCGTTCGAGGCGCGGGCCGGACCAGCGGTGGCGGTGGTCGGCGAACGTGTGGCCGGGGGTGTACTTGCCGGAGAGGAATCCGCTTTCCAATGCGGTGCGCGCGATCAAAGCGACCCCCTCGGCTTGTACGCGGGCAAAGACTTCGCGGTTGCGCTGGCGGAAGATGGAGTAGATGAGCTGAATCGCATCGATTCGGCCGGTGTCCATGTACTGGTGACACATGCGGCCGGTGCGGTCGCCGACGTTGGGCCCGCTGATCGACGCGGCAATGGCCCGGACCTTGCCTTCGTCGCGCAGTTGCTCGAACGTGTCGAGGGTCCGGTTCATCACGTCCGGCTTCTCCGGGTCGGGCGGCCCGTGCATGTGCAGGATTTCGACGTGGTCGGTTTGAAGGAGACGCAGCGAGGTTTCGACCTGTTCGCGGATTTCGGTCGGCTCGGTCGCGCCGGTCTTGGTGGAGAGGACGATGTCATCGCGGCAACGACGTCGTTGGAAGACTTCGCCGAGGATGCGTTCGGATTCGCGGTAGCCGCGTGCGGTGTCGATGAAGTTGCCGCCGGCGTCAAGGTAGGCTTCGACCGCGGCGACGGCGTCGGCTTCCGCGACATCGCCGTAGCTGCCGCCCCCGATGGTCCAAGCCCCGAACCCCAGTTCACTGACGGACCAGCCCATGCGGCCGAACGCGCGACGTGGAATGGTGGTGGATGAATCCATCAGACCGCCACTTCAACTTCACGCACCTGCGGGTCGGCTCCGGCTTCTTCGCGAGCAACTTCCAGGTATCCCCGGATCGCATCACGAATATTCTCCAGGGCCTCGGCCTCGGTCGTGCCTTGTGACCAGCACCCGGGAAGACCCGGCACCCACACCGCAATGCCTTCGTCTGTCTGTTTGAGAGCGACCGAATACTTCATGGCACGACCTTTCACGATAGATTATACACCGTAACCTGAACCGACCCCTACTCGGAAATGGCATGGCCAGAATACCGGGCATCTCGCATCAACGGGCCGTCAAAGCACTCCAGCGTGCCGGATTTGAGATCAAGCGTCAGGGCCCGCACATCATCATGAGCAGCGGGGTTCGTATCGTGTCGATCCCCCGAGCGAATCCGATCAACGCCTTCACGATGGGTGGAATCGTGAAAGACGCCGGCCTGACCGAGGGCGAGTTTCGGCGGTTGCTCTGACGGCATGAAGAAAGCCCACGCATGGCCATGCGTGGGCTTTGGGGTGTGCATCGGTGGTGTGGTGTCAACTCAATCGGCGGCTTCGTCGAGGGCCTCGGCCATGTCCTGTTTGTTGGTCATGCCGACGAATTTTTTGACGACTTCGCCGCCCTTGAAGACGAGCACGGTGGGGATCGCGTTGATGCCGTACTTCATGGTGACTTCGCGGTTGGCGTCGGTGTCGATCTTGCCGACCCTGGCCTTGCCGTCGTATTCGTCGGCGAGCTGTTCGACGCTGGGGGCGAGCATGCGGCAGGGCATGCACCACTCGGCCCAGAAATCGACCAGCACGGGTTGATCGGACTGAAGCACCTGGGCTTCGAAGTTATCGTCGGTCAGTTCGAGGACGGATTCGCTGGCCATGGTGTTGGGCTCCTTCGTTTCAGGCGGCGTATGCGAGCGATTCTAGAGCCGGCCCGGGGGGCGATCAACACGCCGACACGCCGCGGGGTTTTCGTGGCCTACGCTTCGGCCGCAGGTTTTCGATTCATTTGCACGGCAAAGGTTACATCAGCGGCCTGGCGGTTGGCGGCGACATCGTGCACTCGGATGATGCAAACGCCGGCCTGCACGGCGATGGCCGTCACCGCCGCGGTGGCGATGTCGCGCCGGGTCGGATCGGTCGCGCCGGTGATCTGTCCCAGGAACCGCTTGCGCGATGCGCCGACGAGCACCGGGTAGCCGGTCGCGACGAACCGGTCGAGCGCCGCGAGCAGGGCGAGGTTGTGGTCGGTGGTCTTGCCGAACCCGATGCCCGGATCGATGACGATCTGATGGGGGGGCAGGCCGGCGACCTGGGCGGCTTCGGCGCGGTTCTGCAGGAATCGGCAGACCTCGTCGACCACATCGTCGTAGCGGGGGTCGTCCTGCATGGTGGCCGGCTCGCCTTGCATGTGCATGAGGACGATGGGCGCGCTACGGGCCGCGGCGAGGGCAAACATGCGGTCGTCCTCCCGCCCGGCGCTGACGTCGTTGATGATCGCCGCCCCGGCGTCGAGCGCCGCCCCGGCCACCGCGGCGCGGGTGGTGTCGACGCTGATCACCGCGCGATGGCGGGTCGCGATCGCTTCGATGACCGGAACGATGCGGCGGATCTGTTCATCGACGTCGATGCGGGTCGCGCCGGGGCGGGTCGATTCGCCGCCGATGTCGATGATGTCAGCGCCGGCTTGGAGCATGGCGCCGGCGGCGCGGGCCGCGGCGTCGGCGTCGAGGTGCAGCCCGCCGTCGGAGAAGCTGTCCGGCGTGACGTTGACGACGCCCATGATCGCCGGCCGTTTCAGCGACAGCTTGCGTTGACCGGGCAGGTCGAGGTGCATGGCGGTTAGTAAACCCTCCGGATGATGGCTACGTCAAGACGAAAAAACCACGAAGGGCGGTGAATCCGCAGACCTTCGTGGTTGGGTGTCGTGGTAAACGTGGGTCGGTTTACTTCAGATGCTTGTCGATCGCGCCGGCGAGGACGTTTTTCTTGGTCAGGCCGACGAACTTCTCGACGACCTGGCCGTCCTTGAACAGCAGGAGGGTGGGGATGGCCTGAATCTGGTATTTGCCGGGCGTCTGGGGATTGTCGTCGACGTCCATCTTGTAGAACGTGGCCTTGCCGGCGTAGTCACCGGCCAGCTCTTCGACGATCGGTGACTGCACGCGGCAGGGCCCGCACCACACGGCCCAGAAGTCGACAAGGACCGGCTGGTCGGCGTTGAGCACCCGGGCCTGGAACTGGGCGTCGGTGACGGGAGCGACGGCTTCGTCGGGGGCGGCTTCGGGTTGCTGGCCGTTGGCCGGCTGGGCCGGTTGGGGTTCCGGCGCGGGCGCCGCGGCCGCGGGGCCGCCGGGGCCGCCGGCCATGTTCTGCTGCATCTGCATCATGCCCTTGACCAACTCGTTGGGGGCATGCAGGGTCAGTCCCACCCCGCCGTCCCTGGCGCTCATGGCCACGCCCATCGGCGCGATCTCCGGCTGTTGTGGGGCGGCGGCGCCGGGTCCGCCGAAGGCCTGGGCCATCATGTTCATGAACATCTGGATGAACCCGCCCACGTTGACGTGAGCTTCGGCAAAACGCTCGGGCGGCAGCGCCTTGTGCGACGCGGCGAGCATCTCTCGGGTCGACAGCTTGCCCGATCCGTCGGCGGCCTTGAGCGTCTGCTTGAGCAGGTCGGTGTTCTTGCTCAACGCCATGACCAGCAGGTTGTCCCTGGCAACGATGAACGTGCTCATCTTGCCCTGCGGGCCCATCATGGGCATGGGCATCGCGCCGCCGCCACCGCCGAACTCCATGTCCAGGCGGTCGACGTCGAGCCCGTCGATCTTGCCCTGGTTTTCGTGGTAGCTCATGCTCATGCCCGGCTGGTTCATCTGCTCGCTGAGCTTGGCGTAGGCCTCGCCCATTTCCCCGGTGAGCTGCTTGTATTCCTCGCGGACTTCGTCAGCCGGGCCGGCCGTCTCGTAGACGTAGCTGAACTGCAGGAAGTTCTGCATGTCCGCCCCGGGATACCAGGCGAACTGCGCGTTGCGGAACGCGTCCATCATGTCGAACGATTCGACGTAGGCCTCGACCACGCCACGCAGCGCGTTGTCCTCGGGAATCTTGGATGCGAAGTCTTTCTCGACGCCTTTCAGCAGCGGCTCCCAGTTGATCGCATGCATGTTCATCGACAACGCCACGAGATACGGCTGGTTGGCCAGGCGATCGAGATCAGTCTTCGCCAGCGCCGCGGCGTCGGCCCCGTCGGCCGGAGCGAGCATCTTCGCCGGGGCGCTGTCGGCCTTGAACTGAACGACCAGTTGGGCGGTCGTGCCCGCGTCGGTCAGGTCCAGGCCCAACACCGCGGCGTCGCTGTTCATCATGACCTGTTCGGCGGCCTTGCCGTAGGCGTCGAGGATGAGCTTCATCGCCTCCGGCCCACCCATGGCCTGGATCTGCTGCGGCGGAATGTTCTGCTGCGCGGTGGCCAGACCCATCTTGAGCATCGGGTCGAGGATCGGCCCGACGCGCGGCATGTTCAGGTAAACGTACGCCTCACTGTCACGAATCGTCGATTGGGCGAGCGTGCCGGCGCTGTTGACCAGGGCCATCGCGTCTTCGGGCGCCGCCTGCCGGGCGACGGTCGCGGCATGCTCGCCGATCGCCACCCACTTGCCCGCGGGCCTGGTGTACAGAACCTGGTTCGAGTTCTTGAGCTTGACCTTGTGCAAGCCTTCGTTGGCCGGGTCGGGCCCGTGCTCGGAGAAGTTGGCGTTGAACGCATCGGCGTCTTTGGTCGGCACCAGCAGGTAGAATCGCGGCTCATTGAGCGTCAGCACCGGCATGACCAATGCCGCCGATCCGTTCATGTCCACGCCCTGGGCGAGTTGCAGTTGGCCCTCGATCATGCCCTTGAGCGGCTGCTGCATCATCGGCGGCACCGGCAACTGCAACTGCTGGATCAGCTTGTTTACCGCGGCGTCGGCCCTGGCGATGTCCGGGATCACCACCACGATCGCCGAGTCCGTGGGGACCTGGCTGAGCACCTCGGCGTCCTGGGCTCGGGTGGCGGTGGCGCTGACCAGCACAGCCAACGCGACGATGAACAACGAAAGCTTGCGAATAAGAATCATAAGAATCTCCGGATTCAAACGGTCAATGGAAACTGTGCGGCTCAGGTAGAACGCGATATTGTATCAGGGTCAATGGCTTGGATGTTTGGAACTCGTAAAAAGCAACAGGACTCTTACGTCATGACGCGGAAAAAGGTGCGTTTTCTCATTACGGCCGGGCCCACCCACGAGCCGATCGACGCGGTCCGCTACCTGGCCAACCGGTCGAGCGGGCGGCTGGGCGTGGCGTTGGCCGAAGCGGCGCGTGACGCGAACGCCTCCGTCACGCTGCTGCTCGGCCCGACCCTCGCAAGCCCGCCCCAGGGCGTCACCACGCATCGCTTCGAGTCTACCGCGGACCTCGAGCGCAGAATTGCGGAAAACCTGGCCGAGTGTGACGTGCTTGTGATGGCCGCCGCCGTCGCCGACTACCGCCCCCGCCCCCGGAATGTGAATGCATCGGGCAAGCGGCCGCGATCGGAAGAGGGGCTGACGCTGGAACTGGAATCGGCGCCGGACCTTGTCGCCGAGGCCGCCCGGCGCAAGCGACCGGACCAGATGATCGTCGGGTTCGCACTGGAAGAACCGAGCGCCCTGGCCGACCGCGCCCGGCGCAAGCTGGCGTCCAAGCAACTCGACGCCATCGTCGCCAATCCGTTGAAGACCATGGGTGCCGCCGACATCGACGCGACGATCTTCACGCCGCATGCCGAACCCGTCTGCCCCGGACCGATGAGCAAGGATGATTTCGCTGCATGGTTGGTCGAGTGGATCATTGAGCGACGCAACGCATGATCAGGTCTTTCGCAATGTCATTGCGTGAAAGGGTCGACCTTCGCGGCGGTATTTGCGTTCGAAGTTGGTACCGACCACCTCGTTGTCTTCCGCGCCGGCGGGTTTGTCGAAGGGTTGACGCTCGAAGAGGTCCGTCACCTGGTTCGCGTGCAATTCGATCCATTCGAAGTAGTCATCGTGATCGGTGACGATCCGCACGCAGCCGGTCGGCTCGAGCACGCGGTGCAATTGGCGCAGGAACGGCTCGGCGATGAGGCGGCGCTTGTGGTGGCGGGCCTTGGGCCAGGGGTCGGGAAAGTAGACGTGTACCTGACGGAACAGGCCGTCCGGGCAGTACCACGGCACGAACTCCCCGGCGTCGATGCACAGCATTCTCACGTTCGGCAGGCCGCGCCGCCGCACGCGGTCCGCGGCATACTTCCAGAAGGCATGCGCGTATTCGAGGCCGAGGTAATTGATCTGCGGCGCCAGCGCGGCCTGCTGCACGAGAAACGTCCCCTTACCCGAGCCGATCTCCAGTTCCAACGGGAGCGTGCGCCGTTCTTCCGGCCACCAGGCGCGCAGGTCGAAGCGCGAGGTATCGGGTGTCGCGCCGATTTCAGGAAGATCGACGCGCGTCAGACCGACTTTACCGACATCGAGGGGTTTGCCGCGTGAGGGTTTGATGCCCATCGCGCCATGGTAAAGCTGGCCGGGCGCTCGCACCACCGCGTGAATCAGATGTAATGGTTGTCGACGCTGTCCCGGTGGGTGTCGTTCGGGCCATCGCCGCGGCAGAACAGCATGTAGAACACTCCGACCAGCAGCGTCGACAGCGACCCCCCGACGACGATGGCCACCCCGGTTCCGCCCAGGCCGTAGGCCACGGCACACAACCCGACGCACACGGTTTCCAGCCCGATGAAGCCCACCAGGTTGCGTTGAAACGTCGACCGATTCATGATCGGGGCATTGATCTTCGCCAACACGGAGACAAGCTTGCCCGGCGGCTTGGCAACCGCGATCGGCGCTTCGGATTTGTCATCCGCTTCCGCATTGACGGCAACGGGTTCGCTCTCCGCCGGCTCGGGTTCGTCGTCGCTTTCGGACAGTTGTGGGATCGGCGCTTCGGTCGCCCGCTCGTCCTCGTCCATTTCCTCGGCGACAGCTTCGAACGCACCGGCCGGCAGGTCCTCCCCGGCCAGCGTGGCATCGGCCGCGGCCTCCTGTTCCTCCTCCAATTCACTCTG
>CAYYPN010000080.1:0-10344 GCA_964473545.1 uncultured Planctomycetaceae bacterium | reverse complement strand
ACACCTCGGTGGTGATGGTGAAGCCCGGAGGCACGGGCAGGCCGATGCTGGTCATTTCGGCGAGGTTGGCGCCCTTGCCGCCGAGCAGTTCCTTCATTGCCTTGTTGCCTTCGGTCTTGGTCTTGCCGAAGTAGTAGACGCGTTGGGTGACCTTGGGGGCGGTCTTTTTGCGAGTGGTCTTCTTGGCCATGGCGAGCATACCTTCCGTATGGGTTGAACTGGCAGCGCAAACTGCCGGGTGGGGTCCGCATGTCAGGGAGGACGTAACGACTTCTTCCTGCCCTCGGGCCGGGGGCGCAGAGTATAGTGTCCCTGCATGTCCATGAAAAGCCGGCCGAACGCCGACCCCGCTCTCGCCGCGCTGGCCGAACAACCGGCCGACGCGCCGGTGGTGTTGCTGCATTCGGGTCGTCGCCACGACCGCTGGGCGAGTCGGTCCCTGCTGGCCGTGCCCGAGGTGTGGTTTACGCATCACGCCGACGGCACGAGCACGCTGACCGACCACCGGGGCCGGGCCCTGCCTTTTGATTCGACCGGGCGCGTGTGGGCGGACCTTCGCCGCCTCCTCCACGACCCCCGCTACCAGGCCGGCCGCTGGTTCGGGTACTTCAGCTACGACCTGGGCCGCGTGATCGAGTCGGGCAAGCTCCCGCCGCCGCCGCAGGGCGGTTGGCCGCTGGTCCAACTCGGCTGGACGCCCCACGTCATCGACATCCCCGCCGCCCCCCACGCCAAGCCGGAGCGAAGCGCCGGCCTGGGTTCCACCGAACCCCCTCCGACCCTCACCCCCGACTTCACGCCCGACGCCTACCGCGCCGCGGTGCAGCGTTGCATCGACTACATCGCCGCCGGCGACGTGTTCCAGGTCAACCTCGCCCAGCGCTACGCCTGCCAATGGTCGGGCCACCCCCGGAAACTGTTCCAACGTCTGGCCGCGGTCAGCCCCGCGTGGTACGGCGCGTATGTGGAAATGCCGGATGTCGGACGTGGCATGTCGGATGTATCAAGAGCGCTGCTTTCGACGAGCCCGGAGCTTTTTCTGCAGGTCGGCGACGGCCACGTCATCACCCGCCCCATCAAAGGCACCCGGCCGACATCTGACATCCGACATCCGACATCCGACATCGAAGACCCCCAACGCCACGATCTGCTGCACTCGGTCAAGGACGCGGCCGAACTGCACATGATCGTCGACCTGCTGCGCAACGACCTGGGCAAGGTCTGCAGCTACGGCTCGGTCCGCGTGACCGAACCCCGCACCATCGAGTCCCACCCCACCGTCCACCACGGCGTGGCCACCATCGAAGGCCGCCTCCACCCCCGCAAGGACATCGTCGACCTGTTGAAGGCCACGTTGCCCGGCGGGTCGATCACCGGCGCGCCCAAGGTCCGGGCCATGCAGATCATCGACGAACTGGAACCCGTCCCCCGCGGACCCTACTGCGGCAGCATCGGCTGGATCACCCCGGACGCCTGCCAACTCAACATCGCCATTCGAACCATGACCCTTCACGCCAAGCCAGAGCGCAGCGCCGGCTTGGGTCCATCCGACATCCCACATCCGACATACAACCTCAGCTTCCACGTCGGCGGCGGCATCGTCGCCGACAGCCAACCCGACGCCGAATACAACGAAACCCTCGACAAAGCCCGGGCCATGCTCGGCGCGCTGGGCGTTGCCTCCATTGGCCCGGCGAAGCCGAACACGTAGTGCATCGCCGGAGCGGGCGGCGAGGCGACGGTTAAGCCCCTCGTTTCGCGGTACAATTCTCCGTGGTGGATTCCGGCTCTAATCAATCCGGCACATTGGCCGCGGCACAAACGACAGACAGTGGCGCCCTGGGCGATCATGCCCCGCCGATGTTCTGCGCGTATTGCGGGGCGCCGCTTAATCCGTTGTTTTATTTCTGCCTGCGGTGTGCGACGCCTTACAAGCACGTCGAGGCGGTCACCCCGCCGCATCGGCCGCGCAAGCTCACCGGGGAGGAGCTGGTCGCGATCAAGGCGCCGCGGGTCGCGCCGCTGATCTGGACCTACGTGGCGGTGCTCGTGGTCGTGACGATCTTCGGGTTCCTCGTCGTGCCCGACGATGAGCCTCAGTTTTTGGTGTACTTCTCCAACGTGGCGATGCTCATCACCACGAGCATTTTCGCCGGCCTGTACTGGCAATCGCTGAAGGTGCAGCTCGCGCGGGTGGGGTTCGGTTGCCGGGAGGCGTGGGCGGCGGTGCTGGTCGGGTTGCCGATTTTGTTGGGGTTGAATTTCTTCTGGCACGAACTGCTGCTGCACTGGCTGGCGGGGTCGGGGGTCGAGGCGTTCGAACTGGAGATGATCGAGGACCTTCGCCGCAACATGGGCCCGGTCACCGCAGTGCTGGCGTTCTGCCTGATCCCGGCGGTGACGGAGGAGATCGCCTTCCGGGGGCTGCTGCAGCACTGGCTGGGCGTGGCGATCAAGCCGATCCATGCCCTGCTGATCGCCTCGGCCCTGTTCGCGGGGATTCACTTCACGATCTACAGCTTTCCGATCCTGTTCGGGCTGGGCTTGTTGATGGGCTGGGCCAAGATGAAAAGCCGATCGCTGTATCCGGCGATGCTGATCCATTTCCTGCACAACCTGGTGGTGATTGAATTGTTTTAGCGGCAAGACTATGTTGACTCGGTCATCCTCGGCGGAGGTAAGATACCGGTGGAATTGGGTGTGCAAGTCGTCATCCTGGTCATCTGCGGCGCGATCGCCGCCGCGATCGCTTCCAGCAAGGGCCGCAACGTCGTCGGCTGGTTCTTCGGGGGATTTTTCCTGGGGTTCATCGGAGTCATCATCGTGGCGGTACTGCCCAACCTGAAGGCTCAGCGGGAGAAGGAGCTCCACGCCGAGCGGGAAAACCGCCGCCTCCGCGAGCAGCTTCGCCAGGAACGCATGAAGGCCGAGGCCTTTCGCCAGCACACGGCGAGCCGGCTCGACACCCACGACGAGCACCTGGGCCTGGACACGCGCACCGCCAACCAGCTCCTGCTGGAAGGCCAGACCAACACGCCGCCGCAGCTCGGCGCCGACCCGGCCGCGGCGCTGGGCCAACTCGACGGCGGCGGCGACGGCCAGTGGTACTACGAGCTCAACGGCCAGGCCGTCGGCCCCACCTCGCAGAACAGCATCAAGCAACTGCTCAGTCACGGTCGGCTCAACCACGCGAGCCTGGTGTGGACCGAGCGGCTGGGTGACTGGACGCCGGCCGGGTCGCTGCCTGAATTTCAGGGCGCCGCATCATGACACGCAACATCGAAGGCACCGTGCAACTGGACGGCCTGATCGAGGGGCGCCGGCCCGCCGACGGCGAGTCGATCGACCCGCGCCTGCGCGAATGGGTCGAGTTCGCCCGCCAGTCCGGTGTAAGGTTCAGCCTTGACATCGACGGGTCGGCGTTCAGCGTGTTGCCCGACAGTTCCCCGCTGGCCGCCGACGACCTCGGGCCCGATCCGGCGGAAACGATCCGCCAGTTGCTCGACTCCTTGCTGCAGGTCTTCACCCCGCCGCAGCGGTCGGGCGTGTTTTCGACGTTGCGATCGAGCGAGTTCCAACCGGGCCGGGAGGTGCAGACGATCTACGCCATCGGCGCCGGCGGCAAGATCGAATGTCAGCAGCGCACGGTCGACGCCAGGACCACCGCCCCCGACACGCCGCTGGCGCTCAAGGACAAGATCAAGCTCGCGGCGGTGGGGGTGCTCGCGGCGGCCGTGGTCATCGGCATCAGCGCGATCTGGGTGCCCTACGGCCAACTGTTCAGCCGCACCGTCAACCAGCTCTCGCCCGTCGAAGTCAGCCGCATCGAAACCGACCTCGGCCACTTCGCCCCATACCTGCAGGTGGCGTCGATGCAGACGCGCACCGCCGATCGGCGGCTGTACCTGGTCGTTGAAATCCAGCGCACTCCCGCCTACCCGGCCACCGACGCGGCGTTGCAGGCGGCGTGGCGTCAGGCCGGCGACAACCTGCACGAACGCCTGACCCTCGAAGCCCTGGCCCGGGGCCAGTTGTCGATCGACCAGTACGACACGGTCGGCAAATACATCGGCCGCGTCACGCTGCGCATCACCGGCTTCGACGACCAAGGCGCGGCCCAACTCGACGTGCCCATCAGCCGCAAGCGAAGGCCGGGGCGCATCGCGTTCGTTTACTGAGACTTGCGTTTTCTCGCATACTCGCGCGGTCGGCCTCGGTAGTCGGCGCGCTGGGCGAGCTGGTGGTTGAGCCACTCGATGACCGCGGCGTGGCCTCGGCTTTCCTCGTCGTCCGACAGGTACTTTTCGACCACGCCGATCACGCGAAAGCCCTGCTTGAGCTGGAAGCTGAGCGTCGGGTCGCCGATCTGGCGGTTGATGACCTGCTTGACGTACTCGGTGGGGGTGAGGACGTCGGCATACTGGCTGTAGCCGCGCAGGCGCGAGCCGGCGCGGATGCGGCGCATGCCCAGGCGGCGGCAAAGCTCACGCCGGGCCGCGTAAATCTGCTTGCCCACGCCCATGCCGCGCGCCCTCGGGTCGACCATGATGTCCGCGCCGTACAGCGTGCGGCCGTGCTCCGGGTCATGCGTGCGGAACCAGCCGCGGTCGGTGACCTCGTCCCACGTGTGGTTCATGCCGTAGTCGTCCCACCACACGATCAGCGACGCGGCGTAGCCGACCACTTCGTCGGTCTCCGGATGCGCGGCGACAAGCTGGCCCTCGGCGAACAGGTCGCGATGCAGCGTGAGGACCTGGTTGTCCCACGGCGGGGCTTTGGGATAGACGAGTCTGCACATCTCGATGATGGCCGCGAAATCCTTCGGCTGCATCGTGCGGACATGAACTTTCCGGCGCCTGGCCATAGGGACCTTCGACCTCAGATCTGAACCAGTTCACTGTTGGCCACGACCAGCTCGGTGCGCTCGCTGTCGCGCAGCGGCAGGACCGTCGAGTCGGTGCGGGCGTCGAGTACCGTCGCCAGGTTGAGGTCGGCGATGACCATCGTTTCCTGGTTGACCACGCCCTCGGCGATGATGCCGTCGCGGCTGAACGCGAAGTCGCTGGGCGTGAGGATCGACGCCTGGCCGTAGTTCAACGACACGCTGGGCACGCTCGGCAGCGACCCGACGGTCGAGGAATGAATGACGTACATGCAGTTTTCAATCGCCCGGGCCTGGGCGCAGTACCGCACCCGCAAAAAGCCCTGGCGTTCGTCGGTGCAGCTCGGCACGACCAGCAGGATCGCCCCCTGCCGCGCCGCCGCCCGGGCCAGTTCGGGAAACTCCACGTCGTAGCAGATCGTCACGGCCATGCGGCCGAACTCCGTCTCGAAAATGTTCAACGTGTCCCGCGGCGTGACGTGCCAGTCCTCATCCTCCCAGCGGGTCATGTGCATCTTGCCCTGCACCCCGCACGCACCGGACGGGCTGAAGACGTGGCAGTCGTTGTAGATCGTGGCGGTGTCGCCGTTCTCGGCGGTGGGGATCGACCCGGCGACGATGTAGATGCCGCGCTCGGTGGCCAGCGCCGTCATGACCTCGACGAAGCGTTCGGTCATGCCCGCCAGCCGGCGCACCTGCTCGGTGATCGGGCGGGTGATGTCGCCGAGCGTGAGCAACTGGATTGTGAAATACTCCGGGAACACGACCAGCTTGCAGCCGTAGTCCGCGGCCGTGTCGACCAGCCCGGTGACCTGGGCCTGGAACTGCTCGAACGAATCGACGGGGCGAATCCAGTATTGCAATGAGGCGACGCGAATGCGATCCATAGATTGCATTGTAGCCACAAGCCGGACTGAAGCGCAGCGTAAGTCCGGATGAAGTGAGAATCCGGAGCTACGCTTCGCCGCGCTCCGGCGTGGGGTCATCATGATCCAACAGGTTGATCGACTCCCACGGCCCGACGCGCCAGCGGAAACACATGGTCGAACCCAACACCATGATGTACAACGTCGCCGCCGCCCACGGGCCGACCGCGCCCCATTGCGGGAACAACCACGCCAACAGGTAGCCGCCGCCGATCAGGATCGTCGCGGCGAGCACCGCCGCGGCGACCGCGGGCCAGTGGTTGTCGCCGGCCCCGCGCAGGGCGTTGATGTGAATGATCCCCAGCGCATCGAACACCTGGAACACCGCACAAAGCAGCAACAACTTCGCCGCCCACGCGACGACCTCGGGCTGGTCGCTGAGCAGGCCGGCCAACTCGTGCCGCAGGGTCAGGTACCCGATCGCGATCGTGCCCATGTAGATCATGGCGAAGCCCGTCGCCCAGCGGACGATGCTGCGGGCCAGCGGCTTGTCGCCCTCGCCGATCGCCTTGCCCACCGCGGCGGTCACCGCGATGCCCAGGCCCACGCTCGGCATGAACGACACTTCGAGAAACTTGAACGCCAGGTTGTGCGCCGCAAGCTGCACCGTGCCGAAGCGGCCGACCAGCAGAATGGTGAAGATGCTGAACGCGACGATGTCGACGGCGAACTGCGCCCCGGCGGGAAAGCCGTACCAGAGGATGCGGCGGATGCGATACCAGCTCGGCCGCCACATCGCCCACGTGTGATACACCCGCGCCATCGCCGGGCGACCGGCCCAGGCCATGAGGATGAGCAACTGGAACACCTGGGCGGTGGTCGTGGCCCAGGCGGCGCCGGCCATGCCCATCGGTTCGAAGCCCCAATGCCCGAAGATCAGCGCGTAGTTGGCCGCGACGTTGTAGACGTTGGCGATCACCGCCGCCCAGAACGTGATCGCCGGCTTGTGCACGCCGTTGAAAAAGTTGCTCAGCACCACGCCCCCGAGCATCGGGAACAGGCCCAGCAGACCGATCTGCACGTAGTCGATCTCCATCTGCTGGACGAGCGGTTCGTGGCCGACCCACCGAAACAGCGGGCCCACGGCCCACCACGCCGGGACAAACGCCACGCCCAGCGCCAGGCTCACCCACAACCCCTGCCAGAGGTAGGCGGCGCATTCGTTCATGCGGCCGCGGCCGAAGTTCTGGCTGACGAACGCGCTGACCACGCTCATCATGCCCATGCCGAAGCTGATCACGCAGAACAGCAGGATGCCTGCGGGCATGATCGCCGCCTGCGCCGCCGTGCCGAGTTGCGAAACCATGATGAAGTCGACGAAACTCATCACCGTCCGCGAAACCATCGACGCGATGATCGGCAACGCCAGGATCAACAACGCCACCGGCACCGAGTGCTTGCGGTCCAGCGCCCCTTCGGGGTGTTCGATTTGGGGATGGGTTTCACTCATGCCGGTCGTTTCGGGTCGAAAGCAAGCCGGAACGTTAACCCCGGGCGACCAGCCGGGCAATGGCCCATCGGTTTGAAGCGCGGCAACGGTTGACCCCGGGCCCCGGACAACCTACTTGTGAGCATATGGATGTTGTCCGCGACAAGCTGAACTACCAGAACGCCGACTTCGTGTGCCGGCTGTTCGACCTCGCTGCCGAACGCAATCACAACGCGGCCCTGCGCAACGGCGCCTGCATCGAGGTCGATGGCCCCGGGCGCATCACCGTCGGCGGCGATATCCACGACCATCGCACCAACTTCATCAAACTCATTCGCCTGGCCGAGCTTCACCGCGACCCCGGCCATCAGCTCGTCCTCCAGGAGATGGTCCACGGGGAGAAGCTCTACAACGGCCGCGACCTGAGCTACCGCATGGTCGCCGAGGCCGCCCAGCTTCAGCTTCGCGCGCCGGATCGGGTGCACGTGTTACTCAGCAACCACGAGCTGGCCCAGGTCACCGGCGAGGATATCCTCAAGCACGGCGTCAGCAGCGTCGAAGCCTTTCACATGGGGCTGGAATATGTGTTCGGCGAGGACTGCGACGGGGTGCATGAATCGTTCGAAGCCTACGTCCGCAGCCTTCCCCTGGCCGTGCGGTGCCGCAACGGCGTAATGTTCGCCCATTCCCTGCCATCGCCGCGCAAGCGCGAGTTGTTCGATCCGCTGGTGTTGACCCGGGCGTTGACCGAGACCGATTTCGCCGGCCCCAACGGCAGCGCGTACCTGATGGTCTGGGGCCGCAACCTCACGCAGGACTGGGCTGAAGACCTGGCGAGCCTGTGGGGCGTCGACCAGTTCGTCCTCGGCCACCAGCGCGCCGACATGGGTTATGAACTGATCGGCGACAGCATGATCGTCATGGCGTCCGACCACAACCACGGCATCGCGATGCAGATCGACCTGTCCGAGTCTTACACCCGCCCGCAACTGACCGAATGCATCTATCCCCTTGGGGCGATGGCGGGGTAGGCAAGCGCGCGCCGCAACGCGACAAGTCGCGTCGCTTCATATCAGGCATTGCGTTCGCGCGCCAGCAGCGCCGCACCGATGATGCCGGCGTCGTCGCCGAGTTCGCTCAGGTTGATCTTGCACTTGCGGCAACGCTCGGGGAAGACGTACGCGTCGAAACCCTCGCGAATCCAGCCCATGAACGGTTTGCCCAGGGCCTCGGCCAGTCCGCCGCCGACGACGACGGTGTCGACACTGAACAACGTGACGACGTTGGCGAGGGTCGTGCCGATGACGTGGGCGGCCTGGCTGACGATGTCGAGGGTGAGCGGGTCCTCGGCGGCGATGGCCTTGGCGATGGGCTTGGAGCGGATTTTGGGCCACTTGTTCCCGGCGATCTTCTCCAGATCGCTGGGGTGGTTGGCGTTGACCATGGTGACCAGGCGATTGACGATGGCCGAGCGGCTGGCGAGCTCTTCGAGCGTGCGCGAGCCATAGGGCGCGAACAGGTCGATGACGGTGTGGCCGATTTCCCCGGCGGTGCCGAACGCGCCGGCGTAAAGCTTGTCGTCGAAGATGAACGCCCCGCCGATCCCGGTGCCGACGAAAATGCCGAACGTCGCCTTGGCTCCAACGGCCGCCCCGGCGCGGTACTCGCCCCACGTGCCGACGTTGACGTCGTTTTCCAGCGTGATCGGCAGCTTCGTCCGCTTGCCCAGTGCGGTGCGGACGTCCAGGTCGGTCCAGCGCAGGTTGACCGCTTCGAGGACGACGCCGGCGTCGGCGTCGCACGCCCCGGGAATGCCCAGGCCCACCGCCTTGACCTGCGCACGCTTGACGCCGCCTTCGTCGATCAGCTTGTCGATCGCCCCGGCGACGCGGTCGAGCACGTGATCGGCGCCTTCGACGGCCTGGGTGTCGGTCTTGTGGCGGGCGATGATTTTGTTGTCCGGGTCGACGAGGCCGGCGGTGATATTGGTCCCGCCGACGTCGATCCCGATGACGTGGCCGTCGCTTGCATCCGGCATGGGCATCCTTTCCACTTTGCTCAAAACAATGTAGCACAGAGCCGACCCTGCGGAAAATTCATTGCAGATACCCCCCCGGCCGGTGAGCAAATCGCCCGTGTGAAGCGTCTAGTCTGTGCGGCTAAGCTGTAAGTTCCAGCCTCCTCCCCTCAGACGACAAGGCGAGCATGCGGATGACGTGGTGGATAAAAGGATTGGTAATCGCGATCGTGCTCGTCGGCGGCGTCGGCGTCCGGGCCCAGGCCCAGGCCCCGGAACCGATCCAGGGGGCCCATGACATCGACGGCATCGCCATCACCGAACACATCGACCGGCGCGGCTACCGCCACGGCATGGACGCGCCGGGCTACGGCAACCTCATCCGCCACGACATCAAGGACCGCCAGGTCATCCGCAGCATGATCCTCTACCGCGGCGGCGACGCGGGCATCGCCTCGATCAGCCCCGACGGCCGGGAGCTGGTCTTCTGCAAGTCCGACAACTCGCTGAACATCATGTCCATCAACGGCGGCGAACATCGGCGCATCGCGCAGATGCGCAGCACCGGCGATTACGTCCGCCACGCGCCCGGCGATCCCTGGGATCCGGGGCGAATGAATCGGCCGCTGTTCAAGTGGGTCGCCGGCGACGGCGGGCGGTGGATCTACTACGTCGAAGAACTCAACTACGACGACGAGACGACGACGATCAATCGCGTTCATGCCGACTCCGGCGAGATCGAACACGTCGTCACGCTCAACCTGGTCGTGTGGAAGCTGGACATCTCGACCTATGCCACGAAGAACAGCGGCCGGCTGGTGACGCGGCCGATCCCCTGGCGGGTGGCGTTTTACGACCTGGCGGCGGGTGACGGGGACCTCTGGGCAGCGCCGTTCGTGCCCAAGGGTTGCGGGCCCAGCGTGAGCCCCGATGGTTCGCTCGGCCTGGCCAACAATGTCGAGCATGTCATGACCCGCGTCTGCGATACGCATTCGGGTCGCATCATCGAACGCATCGACGTCAACGCCTACGACCCGAACTACGCCAACGAGTCGACCATGTGGCAGATGCATCGCTGGTCGACCAACTC
>CAYYPN010000079.1:0-10349 GCA_964473545.1 uncultured Planctomycetaceae bacterium | reverse complement strand
ATCTGACACATTTCTCTGCGATACCATGCGGCCATGACTGATCAACCCATCGCTATCGTCACCGGCGCTTCCAGCGGGATCGGGCGGGCGACGGCCATTCGCCTGGCTGAGGCCGACTATCGCACGGT
This sequence comes from uncultured Planctomycetaceae bacterium, assembly GCA_964473545.1. GTDB lineage: Bacteria > Planctomycetota > Phycisphaerae > Phycisphaerales > Zrk34 > CAYWKS01. Next base: position 10,221 of record CAYYPN010000079.1, on the reverse strand, counting down.
GCTCCTGGCCCGTTCCGAAGACAAGCTCAACGACCTGGCGGCGGACATCGGCCCCGGCGCCAGGCCGATCGTTTGCGATGTCAGCGACGGCCCGGCGTTGCAGCGGACGGTGGAGCGGGTCGCTGCGGAGTTCGGGCGCATCGACGCCCTGGTCAATATCGCGGGCATGGCGCTGCTCAAGCCGCTGGCCGACTGCCGCCTCGACGAATGGCGGCAGATGGTCGACGTGAACCTGACGGCGGTGTTCGCGGCGACGACTGCGGCCTGGCCGACCATGCAGGCCCGGGGCGCCGGCTGCATTGTCAACATCAGCTCGATGGCGTCGAAGGACCCGTTTCCGGGCTTCGGCATCTACGCCACGGTCAAGGCCGGCGTGAACATGCTCACGCACATGACCGGCCAGGAGGGCAGGAAGGTTGGCATCCGCGCGGTGTGCATCGCGCCCGGCGCGGTCGAGACGCCGATGCTGCGCAGCCTGTTCAATGAAAGTCAGCTACCGCCGGACAAGGCGATGCCGCCGGATCGTTTGGCCTGCCTGATCCGCGACTGCATCACCGGCGACCACGCCTTCGAACCGGGACAGACGATTTACGTAACGGAGTAAGGCGACTCTGCCAAGCCGGTTCTGAACGAGTCTTCGAGTGAAGAGCCGGGTTCATCGTTCATCGGGAAGACCCGGCCCTTCGAGGACTCAGGGCCGGCTTGGCGGAGCGAGCAATGCCTTGACCGGTTCGGGGTGGGGTTCTACCATCGCGGTTCGCGCGATGCGTCGCGCTCATCGCTATGCCAGACGACTATCCCATCGCGGTCATCTCCGATATCCACGGCAATCTCGATGCCATGCAGACGGTCCTCGCGGACATCGACCAGCGCGGCATCAGTCGCATCGTCTGCCTCGGCGACATCATCGGCTACGGGCCGAATCCCTGCGAGGTGCTGGACATTGTGGCCGAGCGTTGCGAGTGGTCGCTGATGGGCAACCACGACTTCGCGGTGCTGTACGAGCCGACCAATTTCAACGCGGGGGCCGAGTCGGCGGCGTTCTGGACCCGGCGACAACTGGAAAGCGATCCCGATCCCGAGGCCCGCTCGCGGCGGTGGAGCTTTCTCGGTGCGTTGCACGTTCGACAGTCGTTCAACGGGATGCTGTGCGTGCACGGCTCGCCGCGTCGGCCGATCAACGAATACATCTTCGCCGACGACGTGGCGACGGCCCCGACGAAGATGCAGCAGATCTTCGACCGGGTCGAGCGGACATGCCTGGTCGGCCACACGCACGTGCAGGGTCTGTTCACCGACGAGCCGGACTTCTACCCGCCGGACGAGCTGGGGAACACGTACAAGTTCAATGCGTGGGAGAAGGCGGTGATCAACGTCGGGTCGGTCGGCCAGCCGCGCGATCGCGATCCGCGGGCGGCGTACGGGATCCTTTACGAAGACCGGGTCGAGTTCATTCGGCTGGAATACGACATCCAGGCGGTCGTGGACAAAATCCAGGCGATCGGCGAGATCAACGACTTCTTCGGCCAGCGTCTGCTCGACGGGCGTTGAGGCGGCTAGCCCATCCGGGGGCCCCCCCTTATACTGGCGGCCTTCGCTTTCGCTCACCGCAATGAGGTCATCAGCTTGAAACGTGGATTGCTTACAGCCCTGGCCGTCGGCATCGTCGCGGGCCTGATCATCATCATCGGCGTCGGCCAGAACGTCGAGGCACCCGACACCGGCCGCCCCGCGACCACCGCCGCCAACCAGACGACCGCCGAGGCCAACGTCCCGGCGCCTGCGCCGATTGAATCGACCGCACCCGCCGCACCCCAGCCGACGGCCCCGGCGCAACCCGAGCCTGTGGCGGCGCCCAATGTCGCCGCGCCGAACCCGCCGCAGCCGGCGACGACCCCCGCGGCCGCGGCCGATCACCCGGCTGGTAATTTTCGGATCGTGCCGGTCGACACCCAGCCCGAGCCGGTCATCGGCAGCACCGATCCCGACGAGTCGAACCCCTACATGATGGCCGTGCGTTTCACGCCCTGGAACGCCGGGATCATCGACATACAACTGTCGCGCTATTCGACGAAGGTCGGCGAGCACGTGCCGTACCCGTTGGGCGAGCGTCTGGTCAGCGGTCGCACGGCCGACGGCAAGCCCATCTACAGCTACCCGATGGGTTCGCGGGCGATCGAAATCGACGGCCAGCGGATCGACCTGTCCTACGCCCGCTGGACGGTGACCGGCGCTGATGAGCAGGGGGGGCGCGCGTCGTTTGAGCTGACCTTGCGCGACGCCAATGACGCCAACGCCGGGGTCAAGCTGTATCGCACGTACACGCTGGAGCCCGGGTCGTATGACCTGAAGCTGGAACAGCGCATCGTCAACCGCACCGGCGGCAAGCTGGACATTCAGTTCACGCAGTTCGGCCAGGGCGACCTGCCGGTCGAAGGCGGGTACCTCGGCGACCGGCGCAGCGTCGTGATGGGCTACTTCCGCCCGGATTACGATCCGGGTCGGCGCGTCTACATCGAGCACTTCAACATCGCCCGGCGCGAGTTGCTCGAGGAAGACAATGCCAACCTCTGGCCTGCGGCCGAACCGCCGCTGGAGGAGCGGCTGGACCTGGCGTTCGCCGCCATGACCAACCGCTACTTCATGACCGCGCTGCATCGGCCGGCCGTCGTCGCTCAACCCGGCGCCGACCCGAACAAGCCCTACGTGGCGGAGCTGGACGACCTGTTTCCGTATGTGCAGTTCCAGCGGCTTGGCCAGGGCGATCAGGCGCAGTTCGTTTACCTCATGCACACGCCGCGCTTCGCCCTGGACGCCGGGGCGTCGCAGCAACTGGACCTGGCCCTGTTCGCCGGGCCCAAGGACCCGGACCTCGTCGAGGACACGCCGCTGTACTCGGCGCTCGGCCTGGACAAGCTGATCATCTACAACATCGGCGGATGCTGTTCCTGGCTGACGTTCAGTTGGCTCAGCCACGGCCTGCTCGCGTTCCTCAAGCTCCTCCATGCCGGCCTGGCCGACTGGGGCCTGGCGATCATCATCCTCGTCATCGTCGTCCGCGCGATCCTGCATCCGATCACCAAGCGGTCGCAGATCAACATGATGAAGTTCGGCCGGCAGATGCAGACCCTGCAGCCCGAAATGGAGCGGCTGAAGCGCAAGTACAAGGACAACCAGCAGAAGCTCAACCAGGAGATGATGAAGCTCTACAAGGACAAGGGCGTCAACCCCGCCGCGATGGGCATGGGGTGTCTGCCGATGTTCCTGCAGATGCCGATCTGGATCGCGTTGTATGCGATGCTGTTTTTCGCGATCGAGCTGCGTCACGAGCCGGCGTTCTACAACGTGTTCCACAACCTCGGGGCGATGATGGGGTTCGACTGGGCGTTCCTGCGTGACCTGTCGGCCCCGGACCACTTCATCACCCTGCCCGAATCGATCGCCTTCACCGTCCCGCTGGTCGGGATGGAGATCGCCTCGCTGAACATCATCCCGATCCTGATGGCGTTCGTGTTCCTCATCCAGCAGAAATTCATGCGGCCGCCGACCCAGGGCGAGATCAGCGAACAGGCCGCCCAGCAGCAGAAGATGATGAAGTTCATGACGCTGCTGTTCCCGCTGTTCCTCTACAACGCCCCGGCGGGTCTGACGCTGTACATCCTCGCATCCACCGGCAGCGGCATTCTCGACAGCTACCTCGTTCGGAAACACATCAAGGAACAGGAAGCCGAGGGCAGGCCCATCACCGAGCCGAAGAAGCGCCGGGAAGGCGGGTTCATGGATCGGATGAAGAAGGCGGCCGAGGCCAAGCGCGCCGAGGTGGAGAACCAGCAGCGTCGCCTCGAGGGCAACCCGCAGCAATCGCGCCGCCGCAAGAAGTAGCCTGCCATGGCATCCGAGACGATCGTGGCCGTCGCCAGTCCGCCGGGCCGCAGTCCGCGCGGCCTGATCCGCGCATCGGGTCCGCAGGTCACCGACCTCATCGACACGCTGCTAAGCCGCAAGCGGCTCGAACCCCGCGCACCCACCCCAGGCCGCTTGCGGCTTAGCAATCATCACGCCCTCCCCATTCTCGCCACACTGTTCCCGGGGCCGCATTCCTATACCGGCGAAGACGTGCTCGAACTGCAACTGCCCGGCAACCCGGCCCTGCTCGAACGTGTCCTGATGCACTTACTCAACCTTCCGGGGGCGGGGGTGAGGTTGGCCGAGCCAGGCGAGTTCACGCGGCGGGCGTTCATCAACGGCCGGATCGACCTGACGCGGGCCGAGGGCATCGCCGCGACCATCGGCGCGGTCAGCGACGCCCAACTCCGCGCCGCCGGGCTGCTGCGGCAGGGGCGCCTTGGACGGTTCGCCGAGCAACTGGTCGATCGACTGGCCCGTCTCCTGGCGCTGGTCGAGGCGGGCATCGACTTTGTCGACCAGGATGACGTCGTCGCCATCACCCCCGGCGCGCTGGATGCCGAACTCGCGGACATCGCGCGGCAACTGACCGACTTGCGCGGCCGATGCCGGTCGTGGTCGCAGTTGCAGTCGCTGCCGTGGGTCGTGCTGGCCGGCGACCCGAACGCGGGCAAGAGCACGTTGTTCAACGCCTTGCTCGGCCGTGAACGAGCCGTCGCCTCATCGGCGGCGGGGACGACGCGCGACGTGCTGACCGAGCCCCTGCGATTGGATCATGCGGAAGTCATGCTGGTCGACATGGCGGGGCTGGACGATGCGGCCGGCGCGCTGGACCGGGCGATGCAGGCCGCGGCCCGCGCCGCGATCGATCGGGCGGAACTCATCCTCGCCCTCGGCCCGCTGCGCATCGAGGTCGGCGCCACACCGATCGTGCGCGTCGCGCCCAAGGTCGACCTCGGGGCGCACGACGAACAGGCCGACGTGCACGTCAGCGCCGTCACCGGCGAAGGGCTCGCCGAGTTGCGTCAGATCATCGCCGCGCGGCTCAACGATCGGGCGGTCGCGATCGGCGGTGAAGCGATGGCGTTGCAGCCCCGTCACGAACAGGCGTTGCGATCGGCATCGGAGGCGATTGTCCAAGCCCGTCGCCAACTCGCCCCGCAACGAGAGGCTGCGGACCTGCACGCGCCGGAGCTGGTCGCCGACACGATGCGCCGCGCGCTGGATCAGCTTGCGGCACTGGGCGGCGAGATGACGCCCGACGATGTGCTGGGGCGGGTCTTCGCGACGTTCTGCGTGGGCAAGTGAACCCGGCGTTACCGTCGCAGCTCGATCGTGTGCGTCCGCTCATCGCGCGTCGCGGTGATCGTCAGCGGCGGACCCGGCGCGTCGGCCAGCGACCACGTCGCGCCGTCGCGCTGCGGTTCGTACGTTTGCCCGTCGGCTTCGACCGTGACCTTTGCATCCGCATCGGCCTCGCCCCGCAGCGTCCGCTGCGTCCCATTTACCAACGCCGCGCCGTTGGTCACGATGACGAACGGCTTATCCTCGCGAATCGCCATGTGATAGGCCAGCATCGCCCGGATGTCCGTCTCGGTCGGCTCCTGGGGGGCGTGGTCGCGCATCATCTGCTCGACCTTGGCCCGCAAAGCGTCGGCCTGATACTGGAACGGCTGAGCGTAGTAAGCCCCACGCTCCCCGTGGCAGCGTGAGCAGTCGGTTGAAAACGTTGACACCGGCCCCAGGTCGACATCGCTCACGGGAACGACCGGCCCACGGAAGTTGCGATCCTCCTCCCCGCAGCTCGAAAGTGTCGCCGCGACAATCACGCAGCCCATGACCAGGACGCTGGGCCGCGTCACACCTTGCCGGTCTCTTTTTCTTTTTCGAAGCGGCGGTCCAGGGCGCGTTCGAGTTTTTCCGCTGCGTGTTTGATCGCCGTGTACATGTCCTTGTCGCTGGACTCGACGGCGATGGGGTCGCGGCCGGCGGGCCGGGCTTCGATGAGGCAACGCTGGTCGCTGTCGCCGGCTTTCTTGGATTTATCGTCGTGCAGGTGGACCTCGACCCGGGTCAGCCGCTCGCCGAACCGCTTGAGGTTGCGGTCGAGTTCGCGGTTGACCTGATCCTCGAGGGCGGAGGACTTGTGCACGTCGCCGAAGTTGATCTGTGTTTTCATGGTGAAGCATTGTACGCAAGCGCCGGGCCGTGTCCTGTCGACGGGTTGAAAGAGCGTTGAGCCAGACGACCGGCTGGCGTCGTCCGTTGAGTAAATCGTGCGTGCGGCCAAAGCCGGTTCCGGGCCAGGGAAGGCCGCCAACCGTGGTCGGGTACAATATCCCTCTGTCGATCAATCGTTTGCAGGAGAGCACCCGTGGCTGACACCCCGCAATCCCCCTCACCCCAGCCTCACACCGCCGGCGGCGCGCGGCCCTCCCCCCAGGGCCACCAGCCGACCCCCGAGGACGCCCAGAATGCCAAGCTCCTCGTCTCGGCGTATCAGAAGATCACCAACGAACTGGGCAAGATCATCGTCGGGCAGACCGGCGTGATCGAGCAGCTCATGATCGCCATCCTCGCCCGGGGCCACTGCCTGCTGGAGGGCGTGCCGGGCCTGGCGAAGACGCTGATGGTCCGCTCGCTGGCCGACGCGATGGACCTGAGCTTCCGCCGCATCCAGTTCACCCCCGACCTGATGCCCGCCGACATCACCGGCACCGACATCATCCAGGAAGACCCGACCACCGGCCATCGCCAGCTCGTCTTCGAAGCCGGGCCGATCTTCAGCCAGATGATCCTGGCCGACGAAATCAACCGCACCCCGCCCAAAACCCAGGCGGCGCTGCTCGAAGCGATGCAGGAGCATTCGGTCACGATCGGCGGCAAGACGTACACGCTGGAAGAGCCGTTCTTCGTCCTTGCCACGCAGAACCCGATCGAACAGGAAGGCACGTACCCGCTGCCCGAAGCCCAGCGTGACCGGTTCCTGTTCCACGTGCTGGTCGACTACCCGACGCGCGACGAGGAGCGTGAGATCGTCGCCCGTACCACCAGCACCTTCCAGACCACCCTCGAGCCGGTCATCACCGGCAAGGACATCATTCAATGCCAGCAGACGGTGCGAAAGGTTCCGGTGCCTGAGCACGTGCTGGACTTCGTGCTGGACCTGGTGCGCAAGGCCCGGCCGTTGGGTGACGACGCCTTGCCGTTCACGAAGACGCTGATCGAATGGGGCCCGGGCCCGCGTGCGTGCCAGAACATCATCCTGGCCGGGAAGGTGCGGGCGATTCTGCACAACCGCTTCCACGTGACGCTGGACGACGTGGTGGCGCTGGCCGGTCCGATTCTGCGCCACCGCATTGTGCCGACCTTCAACGCCGAGGCCGAGGGCATCACCGTCGACCACATCATCCAGCGACTCGTGCAGGAATGCGCCAAGAGCCGCAAGATCGAACGGGTGGTGTGAGGCCGCGGCAGCCGCTTGCGGCTTAGCCGTGATCGAGCGAGCGGAGTTGCTGAGCCCCGAGCGGCTCAGGGAGGTCCATGTCCAAAGCCACGGAATATCTCGATCCCAAAGACCTGCAGTCGATCGCGAACCTGCAGATTCTCGCGCGACTCGTCGTGGAAGGGTTCACGTCCGGCCTGCACCGCTCGCCCCACAAGGGCTTCAGCGTCGAGTTCAAGCAGCACCGCCAATATGTGCCCGGCGATGACCTGCGCTACCTCGACTGGAAGGTGTACGGCAAGACCGACCGCTTCTACATCCGCGAGTTCGAAGAGGAAACCAACCTCCGGGCCACGATCGTGCTCGACCGCAGCGGGTCGATGGCCTACGCCGGGGCGGGCATGAGCAAGTACGCCTACGCCACCCGCGTGGCCGCGGCGTTGACCTATCTCATGCTCCAGCAACAGGACAGCGTCGGGCTGGTCACGTTCGACGACCAGATTCAGCGTTACATCCCCCCGCGCGGCCGGCCGAGCCACCTCCGCACCGTCGTCGAGGAGATGCTGGCCGAGGGCACCGGCGGGGAGACGGCCCTGAACGGGGTGTTCCGCGAGCTGGTCCCCAAAATCCATCGCCGGGGCTTGCTGATCATCCTCAGCGACTGCTTCGACGAAGTGCAGTCACTGCTGGCGTCGCTGGCCCAGCTTCGCCACGCCAAGCACGAGGTCATCATCTTCCAGATCCTCGATCGTGATGAGCTGGAGTTTCCGTTTCAGCAGTGGACGCGCTTCGACTCGCTGGAGCGTGCGGACACGAAGCTGATGATTGACCCGACGGTGCTGCGTAAGCAGTACCTTGAACAGATGGAGCGGTTTCGCGAGGAGTTGACCGAAGGCTGCGCCCGGCATCGCGTGGATCTGGTGCCCCTGGTGACGGATCGGCCGTATGCCGAGGCGTTGGGCCAGTACCTGACCTTGCGGAGGCGGCGGGGATGAGTTTTCTGAACCTGTTCATGCTGGCCGGGGCGGCGGGGTTGAGCATCCCGATCGTCATCCACCTGCTCAACCGAAGCCGATTCAAGGTCGTCGACTGGGGGGCGATGCACCTGCTGGAACCGCTGCTGCGCAAGAACCGCAAACGCATCCGGCTGGAACAGTTGATCCTGCTGATGATGCGGGCGGCGATCCCGCTGCTCCTGGCGCTGTTCATGGCCCGGCCGGTCATCACCGGCTGGCGGCAACTGCTGGGTGACGCCAAGAGCAGCCTGGCGGTGGTCATGGACACCAGCTACTCGATGCAGGCGACCAGCGGCGCGCAGTCGAGCATGGACGTGGCCCGCGACGCGGGCATGCGCATCGTCGATCGCCTGCCCGAAGGGTCGCAGGCGCACGTGCTCACGGCCGGCGGCGGAGTCGCGGGACTCACCGAGCAACCCAGCTTCGCCCTGGAGGGCATGGCCGAACGCATCACCGAACTCGACGCCCAGCAGGGCCCATCCGACACGCCCGCGGCCATCGAGGCGGCGCTCGGTTCGCTGGTCAAGATGGAACAGGTCAAGCGCGACCTGGTCATCGTCAGCGACTTCCAGCGGATCAACTGGGACGAGCGTTCCACCGGCGACCGCGCCCGCATTCAACAGCTCATCGCGGACGCGCCGGTCAAGCCGAGTCTGACGTTCTTCCGCGTCGGCGGCGGGGCGGTCGACAACGTGGCCGTCGAGGACATCACCACCAGCCCGACGACCATCGGCAAGGGCCAGCGCGTGCGCATCCGCGTCACCGTTCGCAACCACGGCGACCAGCCGCGCGACACCGTGACCGTCCGCCTGGCCATCGACGGCGACGACGTCGACCAGTCACAGGTCGCGCTCGGCCCCGACGAACAGCGGCAGGTGCTGTTTCTCCATCGTTTCCGTGAGGGTGGGTCGCACACGATCATCGCGTCGCTCGAAGCCGACGCCCTGCAGGCCGACAACGTCTACCACCATGCGATCAACGTGATCGAGCGGATGCCGGTGCTGCTGGTCAGCGGCCACATCTCGCCGCAGTTTCCCGAGGGTGAAACCGACTGGCTGGAACTGGCGTTGCAGCCGTTCTCGGTGGGCGACAACGGTCAGGCCTCGGGCTTGGAGGACCTGGTCGAAACGACCGTCATCAGCGAGAAGGATCTGAACGACCAAACAATCACCGGCCAGCGCGTGGTCGTGCTGGCCAACCTCAGCCAACTCGACGACAGCCAGTTGGATCGGTTGCGGGCGCACGTGAGCAACGGTGGGGGACTGGTTGTGTTTCTGGGCGATCGGATCAGCACGCCGTGGTACAACTCGCGCTTCGCCGCGGCGGAGGACGGCCTGCTGCCGGTGACGTTGAGCGGGATCAGCGGGCGCGGCATCGACTTCACCGAGCCGGCCCGCGTCGTCACCCAGCAGTACAGCCATCCGGCGTTGTCGATGTGGAACGACCCGCGCAACGGCAGCCTCGGCGATGCGCAGATTCACCTGTGGTACACGCTGCAGCCGATCGCGCTGGCCGACGATTCGGTCAACGTGATGGTGCGACTGGACACCGGCCAACCTTTCCTCGTTGAGCGCAAGGTGGGTCGGGGCACGGTGATCGCCTGCGCCACCGCGGCGGACAAGGACTGGTCGAACCTGCCGGCGCGCGGGGTGTACCTGCCGCTGATGCAGCAACTGGTGACCTACGCCGCCTCGCGCGCGCAGCCGCCGCTCAACGTCGACACCGGCAGCACGATCATCGCCCACCTGCCCGAAAACGCCGCCGAAGGCGAGGCCACCATGACATTGCCCGATGGCACGGAAGTGCCCGTCGAGCCGCGCATCCAGCCCGGTCGCTCGGTCGTTCGCTTCGAAA
>CAYYPN010000078.1:0-10475 GCA_964473545.1 uncultured Planctomycetaceae bacterium | reverse complement strand
AGTTCGTTGAACAGCACGTCGGCCAGTTGCTTCGGCGAGTCGGGCGAGAAGTCGACGCCGGCGGTGTCGATGATGTTTCGCCGCAGGGCGTCGATGCGCTGGCTCATGGCCTGGCGCTGGTGGTCGAGTTCGCCGGGGTCGACGGCGATGCCGTTGTATTCCAATTCCGCCAGCACCGGCACCAGCGGGACCTCGAGCTCATCGAACAGCTTCGTCAACCCGGCGGTTTTGAGTTGCGGCATGAGCTTGTCGCGCAGGCGCAGGACGACGTCGGCGTCTTCGGCGGCATAGGTCACCGCCTGCTCCAGCGGGACCTGGTCGAAGGTGATCTGCGTCTTGCCCGACCCGATCAGCCGATCCAGCGGGACCATTTCGTAATCGCAAAACGCCAGGGCGAGGTTGTCGAGTTTGTGGCTGGAGCGGGTGGGGTCGAGGAGGAAGCTGGCGATGAGCGTGTCGAAGCCGATGCCGCGCAGCTCGATCCCGGCCCGGCGGAGGATGATCAGGTCGTACTTGAGATTCTGGCCGACCTTGGGAATGTCGGGATTTTCGAGGATCGGCTTGAGGGCGTCGAGCACGGTGTCGGCATCGAGGTGCTGATCGCCGGTGGGGCAGCGGATGGGCAGGTAGACGCCTCGGGCGGCGGGGATCCCGGCCGGGCTTGTATCCGGGGGCGGGGGCCAGGCCAGGGAGATGCCGCAGAGGTCGGCTTGCATGGGAATGACGCTGGTGGTTTCGGTGTCGACCGAAAGGGGCTGGTTGCCGAGCGCGTTCAGGTGCGCGATCAGTTCGTCGAGTTGGGCCTGCGTGGTGATGGCCAGGTAGTCGGCGGGATTGGCGTGGTCGAGATGCGAAGCCAGTGACGGCGGGGCGTCGTCGCTGGGGCCGAACAGGGAGTCCGAGGGCATGTCGGCTGAAGCCGACACGCCTTGAGATGCGCTGGCGCCGCGACCGGTGATCTGTTGCAGTTCCTGCAGGTGTCTTGTGAACCCGAGTTGCTTGAACACCGGCGCCAGCGCGTCGACATCCGGCGGGCTGACCCTGGCCTGTTCCAGGTCGAGTTCGACCGGCACGTCGCGTTTGAGCGTAACGAGTTGGCGGTTGAGTGCCAGTCGATCGCGAGCCGCTTCGACGTTTTCGCGTTGTTTGGGGGTGAGTTCGTCGGTGTGGGCCAGCAGGTTCTCGATGGAGCCGTACTTGTTGATGAGCCTGGCGGCGGTCTTGGGTCCGATGCCGGTGACGCCGGGGATGTTGTCGACGCTGTCGCCCATGAGCGCGAGCATGTCGACGACCTGCTCGGGCGTGACGCCCTTGTCGTCCCGGAGTCGGGCCAGGTCGATCGACGTGTCGGTGTGGATGTCGAACATCTCCACGCGGTCGTCGAGCAGTTGCTGCAGGTCCTTGTCTTTGGACACGAGCCGAATGCGCAGGTTGGGGTCGGCCCCGAAGCGTTCGCACAACGACGCGATGACATCGTCGGCCTCGACGCCGGCCTCGCCGACGACGGGGATGCCCATGAGCCGGGCCAGTTCGACGATGCGCTGGGTCTGCGGGTGCAGGTCCTCCGGCGGAGCGTCGCGCGTGGCCTTGTACGCCGGGTCGAGTTCGCTGCGGAAGGTCTGCCTGTCGCCGGACACATCGACGACGATGGCCAGGTAATCCGGGTCGTGCTCGCGGAAGAGTTTGAGGAGCATGCCGACGAAACCGAAGGTGGCGTTGGTCGGCTCGCCGGTGACGGGGCTGGTCAGGCCCGAGCGGATGGCGTGGTAGGCCCGGAAAATCTGGGCGTGGCCATCGATCAGGTACAGCGTGGCGGGTCGTTCGGCATCGGGCATGGGGCGATTGTATCAGCCGGTTCGCGGCCGGGGGCGGTTGGCGAAAATGCGACGCCGTTTGGAAATAACTTCGAACATGCAGCCGGTCCGGATCGTCTGGTTAAACAGTGGGGCGGCGCGAGATCGCAACCCCCCGGACAGTGTGTGTACCGATTCCTCCTCCTTCTTGTGCGTGGGCGTCGCTTCGGTTCCGGGGCGGCGCCCTTTTTCCATGCGCTTTTGGGCCTACCATGGCGACAAGCCCACCATGGAGAATACGTGTATGGCCGACGAATCACCGCTCATCGGCACCCAAGCCCCCGCCTTCACCCTCGAAGACCACACCGGCGCCGAGCGCCAACTTTCCGACTACCGGGGGTGGCGGGTCGTTTACTTCTACCCTCGGGCCGACACGCCCGGCTGCACGACCGAGGCCTGCGAGTTCACCGACGCGATCGCCGACTTCGTCGAGCTCAATGCCGCGGTCATCGGCATCAGCCCCGACCCGCCCGAGCGGCTGGCCCGATTCATCGACAAGCACGACCTTAAGGTCACGCTGCTCAGCGACCCCGATTACAAGGTCATGGCCAGGTACGGCGCGTGGGGCGAGAAGAAGCTGTACGGCAAGACGGCGTTGGGCGTGAAGCGCTCGACCGTCATCATCGACCCGGCCGGCAAGATCGCCCACCACTGGCGCAGCGTCAAAGCCAAGGGCCATGCGCTGAAAGTGAAAGAGAAACTGCAATCGCTGCGGGGGGATGATTAACCGCTGAGAGCGCGGAGAATCTGGGCGGCGCCCTGGGCGAGCAGTTCGTCGGTGGCGGCCTGGGCGATGCGTTTGGCGTTGGCCGACGGGCCGGACTGTTCGGTCTGGACCATCGTCGAGCCGTCGGTGCTGAGCACACGGACACGGAGGCGCATGTGGTTGACGTCGACGGCCTGGGCGAGCGCGGCGATGGGGCTGTGGCAATCGCCCTGCAGCGAAGCGATGACCTGACGTTCAGCCCGGACGCAGGCGGCGGCTACCGCGTCGTTGAGCGGCAGGCACCGCCGCAGCGTCACGTGATCGTCGGCCCGGCATTGAATCGCCAGCGCCCCCTGGCCCCCGGCGGGCAGCAGCGTCTGCACATCGATGGGCCGATCGGCATGCTCGGCCAGCCCGGCGCGTTGCAGGCCGACCGTCGCCAGCAGCGTCGCATCGAACTGTCTGTCGTTGAGCACGCGGCGGAGGCGGGTGTCGATGTTGCCGCGGAGGGCGTGGATCTGCACGTCGGGCCGCAGGCGACGCAACTGGGCGGCGCGGCGTGGCGAGCCGGTGCCGATGTTCGCGCCGCGCGGCAGGTCCTGGATGCTCGTGGCGGTGTGGGCGACCAGGCAATCGCGCACGTCGCCGCGCTGGGGGATCGCCGCGAGCACCAGCCCCGCCGTCTCGTGCACCGGCAGGTCCTTGAGTGAATGCACGGCCACGTCGGCCCGCTCGTGCAAGAGCGTATGCTCGATGGAGCGGGTGAACAGGCCCTTGCCGCCGTGCTCGGCCAGCGGTTGGTCCACAAGGCGATCGCCGTCGGTTTCCACCGGCAGGAGTTTGACCTCGGTCTTGGGATGGAGCCGCTGCAACGCATGGGCCACGGCTTGCGCCTGGGCCAGGGCGAGACGGCTACGACGGGTAGCGATGATGATCGGACGACGCGACGGACGCACTGCAGCCTCCTGAAACCGCGAGTATAGCGATTGCGTCGCGCGCGTCGAATCGGTGGTGGTGGAGCAACGTCCACGCATGGCCTGGCGTGGGTTTTCTGTTTTCAAATGTCAAGCGCAGGCGATGGATTAACCCAAAAGAGCGACCAGCAGCAGCACTTCCGCGGCCACCAGGGCCACGCCCCACGCCAGCGCCGACGGCCAGCGTCGCGCGGCCCGCGTGCGGCGGTAGCGCGGCACCATGGACAGGTTGTCGACCGCCGCTTCGAGCACCTCCCCACGCCGCGCCTGGTCCTGCACGATCGCGATGACCAGGTTGGCTTCAAACGGCGTCAGCCCGAGAATGCGGCCGAGACGCAGGAGATTGCTGCGGTGTTCGGGCGCGAGCAATGCGCCCTGCATGAGTTCGCGGGTGCGCACGGCCAGGACCCAGCGCGGATCGTCGGGTTGCATTGACGCCGCCGCCTTTGCCGACGGCAGCGCATCGGCGGCCGGTTGGCGGTCGGCCCGGGTGCGCGAGCTCTTGCCGAGGTCGCGCAGGACGTAGCGCCGGGCTGTGGGGGCGTCGCTCATTCTCAACGTGCGTCGGGGTTGGCTCATCTTTCAACTCTCCGGTCGCAACATACCTCACGCCCGGCGCGAGTCGAGCGGTTATCGGGCCATGGGGACAAACTGTCGTGCGTTAAGGTCGGGTTGTGACGCCGGGAGAAGGTGGGCAGAGCCCGCTGACCGTTGCGGTGCAACGGTCAGCGGGAAGGCCAGAGGCCAGAGGCCAAAGGCCAAAGCGGCGTCGGGTTCCACTTGACCTTTGACCTTTGACCTTTCCGCGGCAGGGCCCGCAGCGTCGCGGCCAGGCTTGTGCTATCGTGCGCCCCGCACCCGATACGGAGATGTCAACCATGCCCAGCAAAGCACTGGTCGTCTGGGGCGGATGGGACGGTCACACGCCCAAGGAGTCGGCCGACCTGTTCGCCAAGTTTCTCAGCAGCGAAGGCTACGAGGTCATCGTCAGCGACACGCTGGATTCGTACCTCGACCCCGAACTCATGGGCGCGGTCGACCTGGTCATGCCCGTGTGGACGATGGGCCAGATCACCAAGGAACAGTGGCGGGGACTCGATGCGGCGGTGCGCGGCGGGTGCGGGTTCGCCGGATTCCACGGCGGCGTGATCGATGCGTTCCGCGCGAACACCGAGTACCAGTTCATGTGCGGCGGCCAGTGGGTGGCCCACCCCGGCAACTGCATCCCGCAGTACACGGTCAACATCGTCGACCACGACCACGAAATCATGCGCCGCATCGGCGACTTCGTCCTGCCGGACACCGAGCAGTACTACTGCCACGTCGACCCGGGCGTGCACGTGCTGTGCACGACGACGTTCACCGGCGAACATGGCGACCCGACGCTGTACAAGCCGGGCACGGTCATGCCCTACGCCTGGACACGCCAGTGGGGCCAGGGCAAGGTGTTCGTCGCCAGTTGGGGCCACACGTACAAGGACTTCGACGTCCCCGAAGCCCGGACCATCGTCGAGCGCGGCCTGAAGTGGGCGACCCGCTGAGGGAAAGGTTCAAGGGTCAATGGCAAAACACCAATGTGCGGATTTTGTCATTTGCCATTGATCATTCCAAAGGCGTTCAGCCTTCGTCGTCGTAGCCGGGCTTGTGTTCGTGGCCGAGCCAGTTGTTGACGACTTCGATGGCGTGGTTGTACTGGGATTCGTCGACGAAGATGGGGGTGCCCTGGCCCATGGCGGTCAGGCCGTCCAGCGGACTGGGCGTGGCGTCGATGTAGCATTCGATTTCCGCGTTGGCCAGTTGCTCGCGGATGAGCTCGGCGTCGGCGGCATTGTTCGCATCGTATACCTTGACGGGGTTGTTCAACGTCATCGCAAGCCTCCTGTGGGGTCCGGTGCATTGTACGCCGTCGGGCGACAGGATTCGTATACTAACGTGTGACGATCAGCGATGGTCTTGCGGGCGTGGCGAAATTGGTAGACGCGCCAGGTTTAGGTCCTGGTGGGGTAACACCCGTGGGGGTTCGAGTCCTCCCGCCCGCATTTTCCAAAGCCACGAAGCCACGACTCCCTGCGGACAGGCGTGGCAGCACACGCCACGGCGTACGCACGCCGGTGCTGAGGAGCGAAGTGACGAAGAGCCGGATGTGCCATCCAACCCTCCTCAAACCACCTCCGCCAACACCAGCGCCGCGACGACGATCGCGATCGCCACGCGGTACCAGCCGAACACCGCCATGCCGTGGTTGTTGAGGTAGGCGACCATCCACTTGACCGCGAGCACGGCCGAGATGAAGGCGAAGATCAGGCCCAGGGCCAGGGGGACCGCGTCGTAACGTTCGAGCATGAGCTGGCCGTGTTTGGTCGTGTCGTAGGCGGTAGCGGCGCCGAGGGTAATCAGGCCCAGGAGGAAGCTGAACTCGACCGCCGCGGGCAGGCTCAGGCCCACCAGCACGCCGCCGACGATGGTGATGAGCGAGCGGCTGACACCGGGCCACATCGCCAGGCATTGGGCGAACCCGATGACCAGCGCCAGCCGCCACGTCAGCGCTTCCAGGTCCATGCCCGTGCGGGGCGTGTCGCCGTGGGCCCGGCGATGCCAGGCGACGGCGAGGATGGCCAGCCCGCCGACAAACCACGCCGCGATCACGGGCCACATGCCGAACAGTTGCGCCTTGATCAGGTCGTTCAGCGCCAGCCCGATCACCGCCGCAGGCACGAACCCGGCCAGCAGGTTCAGCGCCAGCCGTCGACCGGCGACGCTGCGCCCGACCACGCCCAGCGCCGCCTGCCTCACGCGTCCGAAGTAAAGCCAGAGCACGGCAAGGATCGCCCCGGCTTGAATGCAGATCGCGTACGCATCGGCCGCGACCTTCGCCTGCTCATCGCCCGTACTCAGGCCCAGCAGTTCCTGCGTCACCAGCAGATGACCGGTCGAGCTGACCGGCAGGTACTCGGTGAGCCCTTCGACAATGCCCAGGATGATCGCCTGCCACCATTCCAAGCCAGGGTGCTCCGCGGGAAGTTGAAGGAGTAAGGTAGCGGATCCGGCCCTTCGTCGCTGCGCTGCTCAGAACCGGCGTGTCAACGTCGATCGACTCCGCGCACAGCCGTTGTGCGTGGGAGTCATGTCAGTAATACGCCGGTTCTGAGCGAGTCTACGAGCGAAGAGCCGGATGAGTTGCCCAACGCCCCACACTCACAGCGACGCCTTGCTGCGCGTCTTCTGCAGTTCGACGTTGCTCTGGCGCTGTTCGAGCTGGCTGAGGCTGATCTCGATGCACTCGCGGGCTTCGTCGGGGGTGTAGCAGCCGACGGTGACCATGTCGATCGGCCGCAGCGTCGCCCACACGAACGCCAACCCCACCAGCGGCGGGACGCGCCCCGCGCCCAGCGGCTTGATCGTCAGCACCGGCTTCTCGCGCTGCCAGATCATCCGGTGTACCCAGTCGATCTCGATCTGCATCAGGAAACCGGCCGCGTTGTAGATCTGGATGTACGACCCGACGTCCAGCCCGGATTCGTCGGCATAAACCGGGGCCTCGGGCATGTGCGTGCTCAGCCCCGGCACCATCCCCCGCTCGCGGATCATCGCGCAGAACGTGTCCATGCGATCGATCGAGCGGGTCTGCCGATTGACCAGGGCGTCGGTCGTGCACTGGTGCGGCCAGCAGAACGTGCAGCCGATCTCGGCGAACGTGTCGAGTTCGCGTTGAATCTGGGCCTTGGCTTCGGGCGTGTCGCTCAGGTCGAAGTGGGGCGTGCCCAGGGTGATGACCTTGCGGCCGGTGCGGTCTTCGACGTCCTTGACCGCGTCGATGAGCTTGTCTTCCTTGCGGAAGCCGTACAGCATGTCGCAGCCGGCCTCGACGAACACCTCGAGCACGTCAGCGATCTCGTGGCGGCCCTGGCGCTGCTTGATCATGTTGTCGCGCGACTTGGTCTGGTGGCTGTACCCGAGGAACCAGTTGGTCCCGCAGATCAACCGCGGTACGGAAATGCCATCGATATCGGTGCGGGGGAAAGTATTCATGGCGGGGCATTATATGAATCACCCCCCATGCGGTGCACGCGGAAAAATTCAAGCCGGTTCTGAGCGCAGCGAAGAGCCGGGTATCGCAGGCCCCCAGATACCCGGACTTGGTCCTACCAAGGCCAAAGATAGTTCGGCTCGAAGCTGTCCTCGCCCGGCAGGGCGAGCGGCTTGCCGCCCTGGGCGGCGGACTGCTCGGCGAGGTGGATCACGCCGATCGCCCGCCGCGCCTGCTCGGCCGTGACGACCAGTTCCTCGCCCATGATCAGGTGATTGGCCACGTTGGCGTAGTAGCTGTCCCACACGCTGGGCATGACCGGCACGTGCGTTTCATCCATCCCCTTGACGCCGGGCGTGCGGATCGTCAGGTCACCGCCGGGTCCGCCGTTGGAGATGCCGCCTTCGGTGCCGAGGATGCGGAAGCCGTGGCGCTGGATCGCCGCCAGCGAGCCTTGTTCGAGCGTGGCGGTGGTGCCGTCCTCGAACCGGATCAGCGCGTAGGTGTAGTCTTCGTTGGTCACGTCGTGCCACTTGCGCTTCTGGTAATCGCCGACGATCGACTCGATGCGCTTGGGGCGGAGGTTGAGCAGCCAGTCGCAGTAGTGGGCGCCCCAGTCGTACATCTCGCCGCCGCTGATCGCCTTGTTGCTCCGCCACCACGTGCCGGGTTTCTGGTACTTGGCGCTGGCCGCGTCGATGCGGAACACTTCGCCGATCTTCCCGGTGCGGACGGCCCGGAGCATCGTGCGGAAGTCACCGTCCCATCGCCGATTGTGGAAGCACGACAGCATCTTCTGCGCATCCTGCGCCGCGGCGATCATCCGGTCCGCTTCATCGAGCGTGATGCAGAACGGCTTTTCCGTGACGACGTGCTTGCCGGCCTGCGACGCCTTCGTGCACCACGTGGCGTGCAGGTTGTGCGGCAGAATCTGCACGCACAGGTCGAAGTCGAAGTCCTTCATAAACGCTTCGGGATCGTTGGTCGTCTGGATGTGATCGCCGAGTTCTACTTTCGCCTGCTCAGTGCGTTTGGGGTCGAGGTCGCACACGGCGGTGACCGACGCGCCGTGCTGTTTGAGCAGGGCGTTGGCGTGGGCCTTGCCCATGTTGAACGCGCCGCCGTAGCCGAGGATGCCCGTGGTGAACGTGGCGTCGAAGCGCTCGCCCGCCGCGACACGGGCGGCGCGCTGGTACATGCGGCGGACGTAGACGTTGTCCATCGCCCGTGCATCGTGACCGAGGCCGACCCACACCACGCGCCCGTCGCCGACGGTGCGCTGGTAACCCATGGGCATGTGTTCGCCCTGCCAGTGGGCGGTGGCGAAGACCTCGTAGTCGGTGGTCGGCTCGCTGCGATACAACTCGTCGGTCACCTCAAACGCATCGGTCCGCGCCACCACCGGATGCGTCGGGTCGCTGGGCGTGACGGCGAAATCCATCACCGGCCCGTGCCCGGCGAACCGGCTGCCGATCAGTTTCATCCAGCGTTCGTTGTTCTTGAACGATGCGTTGGCCGAGTGAATGCCCAGCAGCCCGCCGCCCCCGGAAACAAAGCGTTCGATCGCCTCGGCGCGGGCGTCGGTCATCTCATCGTCACGCCGGCAGGTGTACACGACCAGCAGGTCGTACCCATTCAGGCCGTCGAGTGAGGCGAGGTCATCGGTGATCGTGATGTCAAAGCGATCGCCCAGCGCGGCGGCGATGCGTTGGGGGCCTTGTTCGAAGTCGTGGAACCTGCCGCCGACGAGCATGAGTGTACGAAACGTTTGTGCGGGCATGATGAAGGGTCCTGGTTGGCGTTGACTTCGGAAAACTTCCGGGGGCGGGTCGGGTATTATCGCAGGGACGCGTCACTCCGCAAGCCGCTTGCGGCTTAGCATCGACAGGCGTCGTCCGCCATAATGTCCGCATGCCTGACCCGGCGCCCACCAACGCCCGACGACTGCTCGCCGACGTGTTCGGCTATCACGCCTTTCGCGGGGAACAGGCGGCGATCATCGACCACGTCACCGCCGGCGGCGATGCGGTGGTCATCATGCCCACCGGCGGCGGCAAGAGCCTGTGCTACCAGGTCCCCGCCATGCTCCGCCCCGGCGTCGGCATCGTCGTCTCACCCCTGATCGCCCTCATGCAGGACCAGGTCGCCGCCCTCCGCCAGCTCGGCGTCAAAGCCGCGTTCATCAACTCCACCCTCAGCCCCGACATCGCCTCTCGCACCGAGCAGGCCATGGTCAACGGCGAACTCGACCTGGTCTACGTCGCCCCCGAGCGCCTGCTCACCGAACGTTTCCTTGGATTACTCGAATGCACGCCGATCGCCCTGTTCGCGATCGACGAGGCCCACTGCGTGTCGCAATGGGGTCACGACTTTCGGCCGGAGTACATGCAACTCGCCGTGCTGGCGGATCGCTTTTCGGGGGCACCCCGCTTGGCGTTGACCGCGACAGCCGTCGACCCCACGCGCCGCGACATCGTCGAGCGCCTGCATCTGCACGCCGCCCGCCGCTTCATCGCCAGCTTCGATCGGCCCAACATCCGCTACCGCGTCGCCCTCAAGACCAACGCCAAGCGCCAGCTCCTGTCGTTCATCGAAGCCGAGCATGCCAACGACAGCGGGATCGTGTATTGCCTGTCCCGTCGCAAGAGCGAGGAGGTGGCGGCCTGGCTGACCGGGCAGGGCCACGACGCCGTGCCGTACCACGCCGGGCTCGATGGTTCGACCCGCCAGCGGCACCAGGATCGCTTCCTGCGCGAAGAGCGGCTCATCGTCGTGGCCACCATCGCCTTCGGCATGGGCATCGACAAACCCGACGTCCGCTTCGTCGCCCACATCGACCTGCCCAAGAGCATCGAGGCTTATTAGTCGAACCTGAAAAACCCGCAATCTAGACGGCTTGGGGGAGCGTCGCGAAC
>CAYYPN010000077.1:0-10498 GCA_964473545.1 uncultured Planctomycetaceae bacterium | reverse complement strand
TCGTAGCCTTCTTCTTCGCCATGGCTTGTGTCTCCTTTCACAAGGCCGGTTCGGAGCGTTAAGTCAATTTAAAGAACCTGCAAAATCCCTGTCAACCGATTTTTCACGGTACGCCCTTTCGTTATCGTCTCTGTAAGTCGTGTCGCTTGAGTCAAATCCGTACGTCCGACCGCGCAGCGCACCCTCCACAACCCCTCGATTTCGCGTTGTGCAACCGTCAGACCGACCCTACAATTTCGACCCGCACCCCACACGCTTACGCAAGGTATTCACCATGACCCACTCCCTTCGCACGCCCATGGTTGTCATCGTCCGCGACGGTTGGGGCATCAATCCCAATCCCGACCATGACACCTTTAACGCCGTGAAAATCGCCAAAACACCCGCTTGTGACGCACTCGCGGCCAACTATCCCTGCGTGCTGATCCAGACCAGCGGCGAAGACGTCGGCCTGCCCGACGGCACCATGGGCAACAGCGAAGTCGGCCATCAGAACATCGGCGCCGGCCGCGTCGTCGACCAGGATTCGGTCCGCATCACCAAGGCCATCCGCAACAACGAACTGCTTCAAAACGACGCCCTCGTCGCCGCCGTGGACCGGGCAAAAAAAAATCAGAAAACGCTCCATCTCGTGGGTCTGGCCAGCGATGTCGGCGTCCATGCGCTGCTCGGACACCTCTACGGATGCCTCGACCTCTGCGCCAAACTCGACCATCATGACGTGGCGATCCACTGCTTCACCGACGGCCGCGACTCCGGTCCGTACACCGGCAAAGGCTACATCCAACAGATCGAAGACAAGTGCAATCAGCTCGGCGTCGGCCGCATCGTCTCCATCGTCGGCCGGTACTACGCCATGGACCGCGACAATCGCTGGGAGCGCGTGCAGCAGGCGTACGACCTGTTGACCGGTCGCGGACTCGCGCCGCCTCACTTCGACACCCCCGCCGCCGCCATGGCCGACTACTACGACAACCCCACCAACGACAGCCAGCAGGGCGACGAGTTCGTCACCCCCCGCACCGTCGGGCCCGACCCGCGATCGACCCGCATCAGCGACGGCGACTCGGTCATCTTCTACAACTTCCGCGGCGACCGGCCCCGCGAACTGACCCGCGCCTTCGTCATGGAACAGTTCCAGGGCATGGTCAAGGCCTCCCCCGACACCGGCGCCGAAGGGTTCGATCGCGGGCACCGGCTCGACCTGCATTACGTGACGTTGACCGGCTACGAGCAGGCGTTGAACAAGCTGGTGGACGGCGTGGCTTTCCCCAAGCCGCCCAGGATGACCCACATCGCCGGCGAGTGGCTGGCCGAGCGCGGCCTCAAGCAGTTCCGCTGTGCCGAGACCGAGAAGTTCCCGCACGTGACGTTCTTCTTCAACGACTACCGCGATGAGCCGTTCGAGGGTGAGGATCGCAAGATCGTGCAGAGCCCGCAGGTCGCGACCTACGACCTGCAGCCGGAGATGAGCGCCCCCGGAATCCGCGATGCGGTGTTGGAGGCGCTGGATGGCGATTACGCGATGATCGTCGTCAACTTCGCCAATGGCGACATGGTCGGCCACACCGGTAAGCTCGACGCTGCGGTCCAGGCCATCGAAACCGTCGATCAGTGCGTCGACGTCATTGTGCGGAAAACCCTGAGCAAGGGGGGCCAGCTCATCGTCACCGCCGACCACGGCAATGCCGAGCAGATGTGGAGCCCGGAGAACGACTCGCCGCACACCGCGCACACGACCTATGCCGTGGAGTGTATCGTGGTGGACGACCGCTACGCCGGTGACAACAGGATCCCGTTGCGCGAAGGCGGCCGGTTGGCCGACATCGTTCCCACGGCGTTCAAGCTCATGGGCCTGGAGCAACCGAAGGAAATGACCGGCCGCAGCCTGGTGGAATGATCGCGCGCATCGGGTAAGAATCCCGGCCAGGGCGGCTTCGCGGCGCTGCGCCGCCACGGCCGGGCGTGTGTGATACAGTAAGCCCCGCGATGGTCGGCGAGCGCAGCGAAGCGGCCTTCGTGGGGATTCACCCATCGCGGGATACGCCCATGCCCAAGCTCTACGTTGCATTCACCGGCGACCTGGTCAAGTCCAGTCGACTCAGTCCCAACGAGTTGACCAAGGCTCGACGGGCGGTGACCGGCGCGGCCGGTCGGCTGGCGAAGTTCGACGCCAGGCTCGTTCGGGGCAAGCCCGAGTTCTTCCGCGGCGACGCGTGGCAGATGCTCGTCACCGACCCGGCCCAATCCCTGCGGGCGGCGTTGTACATCCGAAGCTGCCTCATCGCCGGCCGACTCTGCGACACCCGCATCGCCATGGGCTTCGGCACGGTGAAACGGGTGAACGCGAAGCGCATCAGCCTGTCGACCGGCGAGGCGTTCACCCGGGCCGGCGAGGTGCTGGACGGCATGCCCGCCAAGGCAAGGATGGACGCGGCGGCGCCCGGCGAGGTCGGCGGGTGGATCCGTACGGTGGTGCGGCTATGTGATGTGATGGTTGACGAATGGACTGCCCGCCAGGCGGAAATGGTCGGGGTTGCGTTGATGAATCCGGATGCGACGCAGAATGAACTGGCATCCATGGTTCGTCCGAGCGTTACGCAACAGACCTATGCCCGGGGGGTGACCGGCGCCGGCTGGGAGGGACTGAACCGCGCCTTGGCCCAGTTCGATGAGTTCGATTGGAGCCGATTGCGATGACGGGCAACCCAAAATGGTTGCATGGCGGGAGGCGGCGCACCGGCGCTGCGGAGGCCCGACAGCCATAAAGCGCTGTATTTCAGGATACAGTCATAAAGCGCTGTATTTCAGAATACAGTCATAAAGCGCTGTATTCTGAAATACAACCCGAAAGGGTTGCAGGGACCTGAACCGACCCACGGGAACGACCGACATGCAAGAGACACTGCTGCTTCTGGTGATCGGGCATCTGCTGGGGGACTTCGTCCTGCAGTCGGATGCGGTGGTGGCGAACAAGCGCCGGCTCCGCGTGTTGCTTTGGCATGGGCTGGTGGTGACGCTTGCGACGGCCGCGGCCATCGGGGGCCTGCCCATCATGGTGCTGGTGCTGGTGTTCGCCAGCCACGTGGCGATCGACGGGGTCAAGGTGCGATGGATGCCCGATCGGCCGGTGTGGTTCGTGGTGGACCAGGCGTTGCACCTGGCGGTGCTGATTCTGCTGGCGTCACAGTTTGAGCACGTCGCGTGGTTGCGCCGGTTGTCGGGCGCGGATGAGCGGTTGTTCCTGGTCGGCATGACCTGCCTCGGCGGATTCCTGTTGTGCGTCCCGATGGGCGCGGCGGTGGTCGCGGAGTTTGTGCGGCCGCTGACAAACCAATTCGAGGACCACCGCCACGAGCAGGGCCTGGTCAACGGCGGCAAGTACATCGGCTGGCTGGAGCGGAGCCTGATCTTCCTGCTGGTGATCATGCACCTGCCCGAGGGGATCGGGTTTCTGTTCGCGGCCAAGTCGATCTTCCGCATCGGCGAGATCAAGGAACCGGGCCAGCGCAAGTTCGCCGAGTATGTCATCATCGGCACGTTCCTGAGCTTCGGCTGGGCGCTGCTGGCGGCGTACCTGACGATGGAGGCGATTGAGATGTGGTGAGGCGCCAAGCCCGACCCCCCGGAAGTTGGGGGATGACTTACAATCGTGGGCATGTTCGAGTCGCCCGGAGCGTGGTTGGGGGGGCTGTGGACGCTGTGGGCGTTGCAGGGGTTGTGGTGCTGGTACAACGTGAACCTGTTCCTGCGGCGGACGCGCAAGCAGGGCGTGCGGCAGGACGATCAGCCACGCTACGCGTATGCCCCGCCCGCCGCGGTGATCGTGCCGATCAAGGGTGTTGATGAACGGTTCGACGAACACGTCGCGGCGCTATTGGGGCAGGCTTACGCATCGTACCGGGTGATTTTTGTCGTCGAGTCGGAGGATGACCCGGCTTACGCGCGGTTGACGGCGGAGAAGGCGAAGAGGCAAGCGTCGGGGGCGCGGTTTGACGTGGTCGTGGCGGGGGTCGCGCAAGGGCAAGGGCAGAAGGTACACAATCAACTGCGGGCGTTGGAGACGTTGGAGGCGGGTGACGCGGTGGTCGTGTTTGCCGACGCCGACGCGGTGCCGGATGAAAATTGGCTGGGGCGGATGGTGTGGCGGCTGGGGAAGGAGGACGCGGCGGCAACGACGGGGTATCGCTGGCTCGTGCCGACCGACGACCGGTTGCCGTCGCGGCTGGCGTCGGCGATCAATGCGCAGGTGGCGACACTGCTCGGGCCCAATCGTCGCAACCACGCCTGGGGCGGGTCGATGGCGCTCAAGCGATCGACGATGCAACAGGTGGACCTGGTCGGCCACTGGCGCGGGGCGATCAGCGACGACTACCAGTTCACCCGGGCGATCAAGGCGACGGGCCGACGTTTGTATTTTCTCATGCGATGCCTGGTGGCGTCGCCAGCGTCGTTCATATGGGGGCGGCTGTTCGAGTTCGGGCGCAGGCAGTACCTGATCACGCGCGTGCACGCCCCCGGAATCTGGTTGATCGGTCTGCTGGGGACGAGTTTGTATCTGGCGGGATTGGTCAGCGTCGTGGTAGCGATGTGCGGGCACTTCCGCGGGGCCGGCTGGGCCGTGGTGACGGTGCTGGTGGTCATGCTGTCGGACCTGATGCGTGCCGGTCGGCGTGCGGCGGTGGTGCGGGAGGTATTCGACGAGGAAGTGGCCGGGCAACTTCGCGGGGCGCTGCGGCTGGAGCGGTATGCCACGGCATTGATCATGGCGGTGCATTGGCTGATCATCGTGTCCAGCGCGATGGGGCGGACGGTGCAATGGGCGGGGGTGCGGTATCGTTTGCGGGGCCGGCAGAGCGTCGAGATCATCGATCGGCCCGGCGAGGAAGCACCCGGAAAAAGCTGCTAAACTAACGGTTGAAACGTTCCCTTAGTTTGAGATTGTTCGCATGAGTCATCCAACCGACCCGTTCACCGCCGGCACCCGCGTCAAGGTCACCCAGCAGATTCCGCAGCGCGACGGCGATTGCTGGGTGACGAGTACCGATGGCGTGATCGTGCGATACGAGCAGGCCCGCACCGGGTCGTGGTACGCTCATTCCCGTGACGAGCGGCTGTGGCTGGATCGGCTGACCCTCCGCCGCGATGACGGTGAGATCATCGTGTTCAACCTCGATCGCTACACGCACGTGGACGTGTTGACCGGTGAAGGCGGGGCCGCGGCGATCGAGCCGGGCGTGGCGAACACCGAGGTCGAAGGCGGGTTTGAGATGGAAGTGACCGGCTACCGCGAGCCGCAGGACGTGCAGGGCGAGGGCATTCCCGACACGCCCAGCGGCGACCTGGGCGCGCCGACCGAGACGAAGTGACCGGCAGGGGATTCGCGATGCGACTGGGCGTGACCGCGGTGATGCTGCCGGAGCTCGACTTCGACGAGCCGGCTATCATCGAGGACTATCGGCCGCACATGTCCAGCGCCGAGCGGTTGCGGGATGCCGTCGGGTTTCTGCGGGATATGCCGGCGACGTTGGCCGGCTAACTGACGGACAACTCGCCCAGGGGGACGATGGACGTTACTTCGCCGCGCGGCAGGTTCAGTTGTCGAGTTCTGCCGAACACCCCCCAGCGTGCCGCCCGCTTGAGGTAATCTTCGCGCGACAGCTCGCCCTCGCCCTCGCGGTGGCGATCCACGTCCAGCAACATCACCCTGGCATCGTTGGCCTCATGGCAGCGGCCGACGTAGGCCGTGCCGTCGCGCGTTTCAACGACGACGGTGATGCCGTGCAGTTCGCCGAGGTTATCGTGGAAGGTACCCATGGCAAGGGGTCATGCGATCTGATCGAACACGTCGGTCAGGTCTTTGGCGATGTCGTGGGCGTCACGGTTTTCGATGCGGTGGCGGGGGACGTAGTCGATGAGCTGTCCGTCCTTGATGATGTAGATCGACGGGCTGGACGGGGGGACATCGGGGAACGTGGCGCGGAAGCGCGCGGTGGCCTCGGTGTCCTGGCCGGCGAAGACGGTGGCGACGTGATCGGGCTTGCTGGCGTGCTGCATGGCCAAGGCGACGGCCGGGCGCGCCATGCCCGCGGCACAACCGCACACGCTGTTGACGACGACCATCGCCGTGCCGGTCTTGTCGGTGAGAAAATGATCGACCTCCTCGGGCGTGGTCAGCTCCTGCACGCCGATTCGGGTCAGGTCCTCGCGCATCGGTCGAACCATCAGTTCGGGATAAGGCATGGGTCACAAGCTCCAGTGTGGGGGTCAGGCGGGCAAATGGTAGAAGCCCAGCGCGGTGATTTCCATGCGGCCGAAGGGCGGCGACCGATCTGCGCGCGCGGCCTGACCACGAGCCCCGGGAATCTCAGGAATAGCTGAACTTTTTCTATTCACGCTGCGGCCGTGACTTACGACCGGCGCAACCCCCCGTCGCGCCCGATCGGCGCGCGCGATCGTTGCGCCGCGCCCCTTTACGGACGCACACTCAACGGAAGCTCACGGCCATGACCACCGCACCCGCCACAACCACCCACTCGACCCCCGACGCCGACCTGATCGACCTGCTCATTCAACAGCATGTTATCCAGATTCGCCCGGCCCTCGAACGGTTGTGGGACTACTACCGCAACCAGCTCGACTTCAACGCCGGCGATCGCCAGCGGCCGTACCGCGCCGCCCAGGCCCAGGGCCTGCCCGATCGACTGACGCGATCGCGCTCGACGGCCGGCTCGCGCGAGATCGTTGTCGAAAACGACATCGCCTGGCGCGTCCACACGCTCGTCGATTTCATGTTCGGCAAGCCGGTGAGCATCCAGTCGCTGGCCGGCGATTCGGACCGTGCCCAACTGATCGAACGCACACTCCACGTCGCCTTCGAAGCCAACGGCGGCATCGGCTTCTTCCAGGACGCGGCGCTGCTGGGCAGTGTCTACGGCTTCGTCGACCTGCTCGTCCGAACCGACGGGCTTCCGGGAATGAGGTCGGGGGATCGTTCACATCGCAAGGTCCCGTCTAATCCGCATGATCCCGAGCGAGTGATTCAACTCGCATCGCAACTCGAACTCGAGACGGTCGAGGCCCTGCGCGCGATCCCCGTCCTCAACCCCACCGACTACCGCAAGCTCGACGCCTACCTGCTGCACTACACCCAGCCGGTCAATCGCGTCGATCACGAGTCGGTGCTCGCACGGCTGGTCGGAAGTGATGGACGCCCGCGCCACCGCCAGGCGACGGTCGAGGTTACCGAACACTGGACACCCGACACCGTCAGTGTCTACCACGATCATCGCCTGGTGCGGCGTGCGGCGAATCGGCTCGGACGACTGCCCGTCGTGCACATTCAGAACCTCCCCCAGCCGTTCTTCTACGAGGGCCTGAGCGAAGTCGAACCGCTCATCCCCCTGCAGGACGAGCTCAACACCCGCCTGAGCGACCGGGCCAACCGCGTCACGTTTCAGTCGTTCAAGATGTACCTGGGCAAGGGCATCGAAAACTTCCTCGAACGCCCCGTCGCCCCGGGCCAGATGTGGACGACCGACAACCCCGACGCCCGGATCGAAGCGTTCGGCGGCGACGCGCCCACGCCCAGCGAGGAGGCCCACATCAACGAAATCCGGGAGGCGATGGATAAGACCAGCGCCGTCACCGGCGTCGCCGCGGGCCTCTTGCGCAACAAGGTCGGCAACCTCACCAGCGAAAACGCCCTGCGCATCGTCATGATGGGCCTGCTCGCCCGTACCGAAAAGAAGCGACTGACCTACGGCCAGGGCATCGAGAAGCTTTGCGAACTGATGCTGCATGCCCTGGATGTGACGGGCGTGCTGCGCACCGACCCCGACGAACGGCGCGTTCGCCTGCACTGGCAGACGCCCATCCCCGAGAACACCACCCAGCGTTTGCGTGATGCGGAGATCAAGCTGCGCATCGGCGTGCCGCGCGATCGCGTGCTCGCCGAGCTGGGCTACGAAACGCAGGAGCGGCAGGCCGCCGCGGAAGGAGTCCAGGCATGACCACGATGTCCGAAACCACAACCCACCCGGTCGAGCCCGACCAAGAACACCCCACGCCCGAGACCGACGGGGCGGAGGCGACGGAGAAGCGGGTGCCGGTGAGCGAGTCGATTCGCTACCGCCGCCGCGCCCAGCAGGCCGAGCAGAAGCTCGCCGAATTGCAGAGCCAACTGGCCGAATCGCGCGACGAGTTGACCGAAGTCCGGCAGACGCTGGACGAGGTCGAACGACGCGGGCGCATCGACGCCCTGCTGGTCGAGTCGGATGTGATCGACCTCGAAGCGGCGCGTCTGCTGACCGAGGCGTCGCTGACCCAGATGGACGACGCCGACGTGACCGACGTCGTCGACGACCTGCGCCGGCACAAGCCGTATTTGTTCCGCCGGCGTGAAAACGAGGGCGCGATGTCACCCCGCCCGCGCGCCGCCGAGGGCGGGGCCGCCGACGAAGCCGCCGCCGCGGCGATGGCCTCCGGCCACCGACGCGACCTCCTGCGCTACCTGCGCCTGCGACGTGCCCACTGACCACTGACTACTGACCACACCCCCAACCACCGGGAGACTCACCATGGCATTCACTGGCAAGGCCACCTACGACGCCGGCGCGACGTTGCCGGAAATCGCCGAAGATGTCGCCGACATCATCGGGATCGTCAGCCCCTACGAAACCCCGCTGCTCGATCATCTCGGCGACGCCCACCGGGTCGCCACGAGCACGCGCCACGAATGGCTCGAAGACCGACTCTTTACTCGACTGATATGTTCGTGGGTTAGCGCGTCCGCGAGACTTCGCGGGATGTAGAGCTTGCCTACCTGCTTGTACGGTTCGATCTCGATCCGGTCAACATATCGATGCACCATCGTTCGCAGTTCATGCGGCGGCAGTTTGCCCGACAAGCCATGCTCCAGCAGGTCCAGTCGTTGGCATGCCCACTCGCGTAGGTCTTTCTCGTTCACTTGCAGCAGCGCTGGTTCATTCGGTACGGACCGCGACAGCAGTTGCTGCCGTTGATTCTTCAGCTGGATCAGCCGTTCGCGGAGCTCTGGCAGGTCGGCCAGTTCGCCGTCCGTCAGCAACTGCACAGTGGTCTGTATCCGTTGCTCGACGCCGGCCAGTTGCTTCGACGTGTCGTCGCTCTTCCGCTTGGGTGCACGACACGCCTTCATTGCCGCTTCGACGAAACCATCCACAGCATCGTCTACTGTGTCGCCATCCGCCAGCATCAGGATTCTCAGTTGGGCGAGCACCCATTCGTCGAGCGATTCCGTCGGAATACTTGTCGAGCGGCAAACCTTGATGCCCTGGGCGCGGTAGCCCGCGTCCACGTAGTAGCGGTGATCTCCCTTGCCGTTCTTCACGACGCAACCCCAGAAGTTGTAGCCGCAGTGATTGCACTTGATGAGTCCGGAGAGCAGGTATCGGTTCGTGGGTCGGGCCTGCCCGCCCTTGTCGCGGCGCTCCTGCATCGCCGCTTGGGCCTTGTCGAACAATGCCTTCGTGATCAACGGTTCGTGCACGTCGTCGATGACGATCCACTTGGAACGTGGGTTGCGGGTACTTTCGGCAACTGCTTTGCGGCGAGGCGTTCCGTCTGGATCGACGCCGTGCAGCTTCCCAAATGTCCGCCGATTCCAGACGAGGGCACCGTAGTAGCATGGGTTCTGCAGGATGGTCTTGATCGCTTGGCGATTCCATCGCGTCCGTCGTGGGCCGGACACGCCACGCGAGTTCAGGTCGATGACGATGTTGCGGAAGCCATACCCGTCGGCGCACATCTGGAAGATGCGTCGTACCGCCTCAATCTGTTCGGGATCACCCGGCACCAGGCGAACGATGTCCGACTTCATCTTGCGCCCGATGCGCTCGTGCTTCTCGATGATTCGTACGCGCCGGCCGTCCGGCCCGAACTCCTCGCGGCGACCGTCAGTGAGCGTGCGGACCGTTCGCAGCACAGTCCCGTCGGGCGTGATGTACTGCCTGTCGTAGCCGTACGGAGCGGGCCCGCCCATGGCGCTCTTGCGGACGGTAACCGTCGAGTGCTGGCCGCGAATGCTGTCGCGTGACAGCTTCACACTGTACTGCCGGGCTTGCCACGACTTCACGCCCTGCAGCAGTTCACCCTCATCGCCCTCGGGAATACCCTCGGCTGGGAAGATGGATTCAACGCCTGCCATGTGCAGGCGGTGGATGTAGTAACCCGTCTCGTTGGTGCCGCCGCGACTGAAGCGGGACAGGTCGTAGCAGAGCACAGCATCGAAATCGCGCCCGTTCTCCGCGTCGGCGATCATGCGCTCGAACGAACTGCGACCCTTCGTGCTAGTTCCGCTGATTGCGTCGTCCACGTACCACCGCGCGACGCGGTATCCATTCTGATTCGCCCACTTCTCGATGTAGGCCTTCTGGTCGGGCACCGACCTTTCCTGCATGTCGCTGCTTCGGCGAGCGTAGCCGACCGCCACGACGATTGAATCCTTGGCCATGTCTGG
>CAYYPN010000076.1:3725-10581 GCA_964473545.1 uncultured Planctomycetaceae bacterium | reverse complement strand
CCAGGCGCCGGCGTTGGCGCGCCAGGTCTGGCCGAGCCGATCGTATTGCGTGGCGTTGATCGACGCGGCGCGCAGTTCGTCGATGCCCAGGATCACGCCGAACCCGAGCCAACCGGTTTGGATGTTGTCGGTGCGCGTGGCCGGGTCGAAACCGAACGCGCGGCGGCGCCATGACTCGGGCGACTGCCAGTCACCCAGCACCGCCAGGCTCCCCCCCACGGCCACGTAGCGGCGCAGCGCCTCGAGCACCGGCTCGCCCATCGCCGGCAGGTCGTCGGCGGTCAGCACGATCCCGTCGTACCGCGAATAGCCCAGCCAGTTGTCCGACCATTGCCCGGGTGCGATCTCCTGCTGGAAGAACAGCAGGTCGGGCAGCCCGCCGGCTGCATGCATCTTCGCGCGGTTGCGGAAGTCCGGATCGACTGCTTTGCTCATCAGCACCGCCGGCGGGCGGATCGAATGGCCGTGGTAGCCATGGCGGTATTGCATGTGCTGGGCGAAGTCGACGTTGAGGGTTTCGCGCACGCCGTCGACCCGCACCTCCAGGCCGTGGCCGTTCATCCGCACCGGCGGCTGGAGCAGGCTCACCGTCGTGCCCGTGTTCGCGGCCAGGGAGAGGTTGCGGGCGATCTGGCTGATCGAATCGCTGCCCGTGCCATAGGCCGAATCGGGCAGGCGCAGCGTCACGTTGCGCGTCTGGCTGGTCCGGTTGACCAGGTGCACGCGATACTCGACGTAGCCGTGGTAGGTTTCGGCACTGGAGAAACTGGTGGGTTGGCCTTCGATGCTGACGGCGACGCCGTTGACCAGCGTGGCGGCCTGCGTCGTCGCGGTCGTCAACCCGATCGCTGCGATCGCGATCAGCGCGGCGATCGCGCGTCCCCGTATGCCCCGATTCGTCTGGTTATGCATCGCCCGCGGTGACCTCCACGTCGGCCGGTAAGCTCAAGCCCGCCTCGTCCAGCTTCTCGATCAGCTCGCCGATCACGTCGAACGTGCTGACCCGATCGAACTTCGCCTTGTAACTGAGCAGCACGCGATGGTTGAGCACGTGCGGCGCGATCGCCCGCACATCCTCGAACCCCACCGTCGGCCGACCGGCCATGAGCGCATGGGCGCGGGCGGCTTCGGCCATGGCGATCGCCGCGCGCGGCGACGCGCCGTACGTCACGTATTCCCGCACCCGGCCGATCGCCTCCGGCGAGTCCGGATGCGTCGCCGCCGCCAGCCGGGCGATGTAACGCGAAACGGGGCGCGGCATGAAGATCCGCCCCAACACGTCGAACACGCTGTTGAGCTGCTCGGCGGACATTGACCACTGGGCCTTCGGCGGCTCGCCGCGCCGGCGCGATGAAATGATCGCCTCCATCACCTCCACGTCCGCACCCGTCACCTGCAGTTTGAACAGGAACCGGTCGAGCTGCGCCTCGGGCAACGGATACGTGCCCTCCAGTTCGATCGGGTTCTGGCTGGCGAGGACGAAGAACGGGTCGGGCAGTTCGCGGGTGGTGCCCATGAGGGTGACGCGGTGCTCCTGCATCGCTTCGAGCAGGGCCGACTGCGTCTTCGGGCTGGCGCGGTTGATTTCGTCGGCGAGGAGGATGTTGCTGAAGATGGGGCCGGGCTGGAAACTGATCTCGCGCCGGCCGCCTTCGATTTCCTGGAGGATGTTGGTGCCGAGGATGTCGCCGGGCATGAGGTCGGGGGTGAACTGCACCCGTTGAAATGTCAGGCTCAGCACCTCGCCCAGCGCGCGGATCAGCGCCGTCTTGCCGACCCCCGGCAGGCCCTCCAGCAGAATATGCCCGTGGCTGAAGATGCCGACCAGCACCATGCGATGCAGTTCGGTGCGGCCGAGCAGGATGCGATCGAGTTGGGCCAGCGCCCCGTTGGCCAGTTCCACCGCCGGCTGAAGCTGCGCGGGACTGAGCAGGGCGGACGACTCTTGGGAGACCTGCGTCATACATACCCCTGTGGTTTCACTCGACAAGCGTGAATCGGAAGAGCTTAGGGTTGGGGGTTTAGTAACCTGATACGTCTGCCTGAGCCCTAAGCCCTAATTCCTATCTTCCAAAATATCGTTGCACCGCGCCGCGGTGGCGGGGGAGGACGGTTTGTGTTTGGGCGGACGACTGCCCGCCTTCGTCGCCGGTCAGCGCGCCGCCGGTTCGCGCGGAAGCCGGGTCGGCCACGTCCGGCGCGCCGAGGCTCACGCCCAGCGACTGCGCATCTTCCCGTTGCGACATCGCCGCCGGCGGCAGCGTCTGTTCCTGGAACTTCGCGCCGTCGTCGGTGGTCGGGTCCTTCCAGGTCATCGGCGCATCGCCGCGGCCGCGGTTGATCCCGCCGGTGCCGGGCTGGCTGCACGCCATGCCCGCGCACTGTTTGGCGGACATGTTGCCCTGCTGGAGCATGGCCTTGAGATCGGCGATCGCCTGGGCGTTGAGCTGGCCGCTTTCCTGCAGGTTCTTCAGTTGCTCGGGCGTGATGAGTTTGGCGTCGGCCATGCGTTTCATCGCCCGCAGTTGGTCGGCCTTGACCGCGCGGGCGAGGTTGCATGCGCCGCCCAGGGCCTGCGGATCGAAGTTGCCGCCTTCGTCGGGGCCGTACACCCGCGCCGCCTCGCCGCCGCCGGTCATGATGATGTGGTCGCCGTCGAGTTCGTCGAGCTTGTTCCAGTCGAGCGTGATCGAGGGCTTGTAACCGTAGATGGTGAGCTTGCCGTTTTCATCGCGGGTCAGGGCGATCGCCTCGCCGTTGAGTGCGTTGGCGGGGATCGTGAACCCCTCGGCCGGCGGCGCGCCGCGGAAAAACTGCT
Source organism: uncultured Planctomycetaceae bacterium (assembly GCA_964473545.1). Taxonomy (GTDB): domain Bacteria; phylum Planctomycetota; class Phycisphaerae; order Phycisphaerales; family Zrk34; genus CAYWKS01. The sequence goes on along the minus strand of CAYYPN010000076.1, from coordinate 7,763 downwards.
GACTGTCGGGCAGGCGACCGGCGAAGCGGCCCGTCGCGTTGGGGTCGGCCAGGTCCGCCAATTTCACCGAGTCATCCGGCACATAGAAATCGGCCACGCCGGCGATGTCGATCTCCGCCATCGCATCCACGCCCAGCGCCGCGAGCTGCTCGCCCGCCCTGGCCAGCGCCTCGAGTTTTTCGAGGTCTTCTTCGCTGAGCTTTTCGAGCTTCTTCATCATCGCGGCCATCTTCGCCGCATCCATCGGATTGATCTGCGAAGGGTCCTGGCCTTCGAGCTTGTCTTTCAGTGCGGCCAGTTCCTCGGCCATCTCGGCAAGCTGCTGCGCCCGCTTGACGTCGAGCTTGAAGTGGGCCTCGGGTTTGGCCCCGGCCTTGATCGCTTCGAGCGTTTTGTCATCCATCGCGTCGGCGAACATCGAATTGTTCGCCGCGGCCTGCTGGAGCATGTCGGCCAACTGGCCCATCGCCTCGGCCGCCTCCTGCGGACTCATCTCGTCCAGGGCCCCGTCGCGCATCGCCTCGGCCAACGCCTGGGCTTCGGTCAGTTCCTGCGTCGAACCGGTCGCCTGTTCCGCGGCGAGTTCAGCGGCCTTGTCCAGCCGCTCGCTCATGTGGTCCAGCGACTCGAACGTCTTGACCGGGTCGGACCCGCTGGCATTTTTCTGAATCTGCGCCAGCTTGTCGCGCAGGGCCTCGGCTTCGTCGGACTCGATGATCCGCTCTTCTTCAAGGACCTCGATCTGGTCGGCGATGAGCTGGGTCTGGTCGCTGACATCGAGCACGCCGGCGTCGGCGGGTCGGGTGTAACGATCGGGCAACACGAACGCCACGCCGACGAACACCAGCGCCCCGAGCATCAGCCACCACGCGCGCGGGTTGCGGTAGCGCACGTCCGGGGCGGCGCTCGGGCGGATGTGGCTCGACCACGGGCCGATGTCGGTCTCGTCGGACGCCATGACCAGTCCCCCGGCCATCGCGCGGCGGTCGAGGGTCGCCCGCACGGTCGACAGGGCCGGCCGTTGCGTGAAGGCGACGGCCCCGGCGATCGTCGCGAGCAAGGCTGCGGCCCCGGCCATCGCCGCGATGCCCAGTTGCCAGCGGTCGACCCCTGCGCCGAACCCCCCGGCCACCCGGGCCACGAGCACCGCCAGCCCCCAGGCGAAGGTCACCGCCACCGCCACCCGCAGGCTGTACTTGATCGACAGCGCCAGGGCGATTCGTCCCCGCAACCGCCGGGCAGCCTGGTCTTGTGTGGTCATGATGCCAACCCGTGTCAGAACGTGTGCGTCACCATTATAAGGAACGTCGGCCGGCTTGGGTTTGTTCAGCGTTGAATTGAGAAAGATGAGCCTCCGCCTGGCGGTATTGCAGCAGCCTGGGGGCGTTACACGTCCCAGGCGCGCCGGCCGGGGCCGCGTAGCGGCCCGGCTATTGACCGCTCAACGCCTGACTTCAAACACGATATCCGAGCCGGGTTCGTAAGGTTCACCGTCGGCGTTCACCCGCGCCCCGCCGTCGTCGGCCCGGTCTTCGCCGACGCTGTAGACCTTGAACGAGCCGTCGGGGTCGGCGGTGTAGTGCAGCGGCTTGCCGGTCCACGGGTCGGCGGGGAGCAGGGCGTTGGGATCGGCCGGCAGGGCGCCGTGGTTGATTCGCCGGCGTTGGATATCGATTGCCGCCGCAGCGCAGCGTTTGTGCGCGAGGCCACGAGTGTCGCGTATGAACACACGCTGAATCGTGGGCATCAATAAGCGCAGCAATATACGGAACTCGGCAATGTCATCCATGCGTGCATTGATCTGCTCCGCCCGCCGCAGGGACTCGGGAGGGTCCCGCTTCGCCGCCGCGGCCAGTACGAGCATCATGCGGATGTACTCGGTGCGATCCATGTCGGCCAGACCGGACAGACGATACGCCCGTACCATGCCGCTGTTTTTGAGGGAGGGATCGGCCGCGGCGGGATTGGCGAAGATCGTGTTGAACCCGGCGGTTTCACCCACGATCGCGCGTTCCAGCCCCTGGGGATGTCGCACGTCGGCGACGGCCTCGGCCAGCCGTGCCAATTGAACGCCATTCAACGCCACGCGATTCATCACGTCCTCGGCGGCCTCGATCGTCGTGGTGTCGATTCCGAGGGCGACGAGATAGCTGACGAGCGTCGGTTCGCGATCGAGGGATCGGGCCACCGCGAAAGATGCGATCAGCGCATCGACCGCATCATCGGCTTGCCCCCGTTCGGCGGCGATCGGCGCTTCCATGCACAACAACCGCGCGTTCTTTCGCAACGGTCCCAGGTGCTCCAGCGGCAGGTCCACGCCCAGTTGGTAGTCGCCGGGATACCGCGACCCGGCGTCGGGTTCATCCCATGCCTCCGCCGCTTCGTGCAGCTTCGCCAGCGTCGCGGCATTCGCCTCAAGGTACCGCTCGGCCGCGGCCAGCACGTCCGGGTCCAGCGGCCGGCCGAGGTTCGGCGCGTCGGCCTGCGTCCCGAAATACCAGAGGCGATCGGCGATGTCCGAACGGTCGGCGCCCCGTGGCGCATCGGGAGCGATGAAATGATGGGCGGCATCGAGGAGGATGAGCGCGACATTCGTCCCGTTGGGCTCGGCGTACCAGTCGTTGAGCTGGTCGGGGGTGGCGGGGTAGCCGGCGTCGCGCATGTCCTGCAAGGCCGCCTCGACCTCGGCATGCAGCATCATGCGCCAGATCACAAACGCCATCAGCAGGATCACCGCCGCCGCGACCAGGACATGCCAGGCCTTGAAGCGCACGCGCTTGCGATAGGGCTCCACGCGAATCGTATCGCCGTCGTTCATGCCAGGTCCCCTGTGAATGGCGATTTGAGGTCCGAAGCCCGATCAGCCTCCGTCTTCATCCTGTTTCTGTTTCCCCGCATCCGCCTTCCGCACGACCGCGGTCTTCGCCGCGAGGTCGCCCATGCGCTGTCGGCCGGGGCTCAGCAGAATCAGAAACAGCAGCGGCCAGGCCATCAGTTCGATCGGCTTGACGATGTTGCGCACCAGCGCCTGCCAGACGTTAAGGTTGCCGCCTTCGTTGTTGACCACGCGCAGGCCCATCATCCGCTTGCCCAGCGTCGTGCCGGTGAACGTCTCGCCCAGCAGCGTGTGCAGGACGAACAACCCGACGGCCACGAGTTTGGCCGCCTCCAGCGACGGGTTGGTCAGCGAGACCAGCAACATGTCCGGCCTTGTCCCGGTGAACAGTCCCACCGCCAGCACCGGCAGGCCCAGGTCGACCAGCGCCGCCATGAAGCGTCGGTTGGTCTCGGCGGGCACGAGCGTCTCGGGCAGGTTGACCATCGCCCCGCGCGGATCGCGCCGCCAGGCCGTCAGCAGAAATACGACCACCAGCATCGCCAGCATCACCGCGGCGAAGTGGCGGTTCAACGCCGAGGTCGACTGCTCGCTCAAGACCAGCGGGCGCAGCGACACGACATCACCCGGCGGCTGATTCAAATCATGTCGCGCGAAGGACAACTCACCCGCTTCGTTCTGCAGGATGATCGAGAGCTTGCGGGCGTGGGTGGTTGCCGCCCACGTCGCCGCGGGATCGCGGGGCAGATCGATGCGGCAGGCTTCCAGACGCTCGCCGTTGCGACAGACCGACGCAACGAGCTCGCCGGTCGCTTTTTCGATGACGACGAGATGCCCGCCGACGTCGATCGCCCGCCACGGCGAAGTGGGGCGGCGGTCGTAGCCTTCGCTGGTCCACGCGCCGTTGCGGCGCTGATACACGGTCAGGGGTTTGGTTGCATTGCCCGACGCGTCGGCGACCAGCAGCGTCACGCGCCCGCCGGGCCCGTCGCCGACGGCCATGTCCAGCGTCAGGTTGTTGGCGTCCAGCGCCGCGATCGGTTGGGGCAGGTCGATCGGCTCCCACTGGCCCCGGGCATGTTGGTATAAGCCGAACACGCCGCGATCGGGGTCGGCATGTTCGGCGGCGTTGGGGTCGTTGGGGTCAACGGGCGAGTCGGTGTGTTTGACCAGTGCGTAAGGCCGAGCCATGTTGGCGTCGA
>CAYYPN010000076.1:0-3715 GCA_964473545.1 uncultured Planctomycetaceae bacterium | reverse complement strand
CGTCGAAGGCCAGCAGTTGCGCGTGCGCCGGCAGGGGGGGAAGCTGGCGGGTGCTGTATTGCCGCAAGCCCGACTGCGGGTCGGCGGTCCATTCGATTCCCTGCACCGTGTGGTTGTCATAGACGATGAACAGCGCCTCACCCGCGGCGAGTGCGACCGGCCGACCGGTGCTGGCCTGGGCCTTGTAGATGGCGTTGGGGTCGTTGTCGCTGGTGCGATGCAGCAGTTGGAAGCGGTCATCCCCCAGCGGCTGCACGACCCACAACGACCGGCCATTGCCCGCGGCCAGGAGTTCGGCTCGCGCGCGTTGATTGGGGTCGGTCTGGCCGTGGGCCTGCGACACCGCCGCCTGGATCAGGCACAGCGTCACGGCGGTCATGATAAATCGTCGGCCTGTGTTCACAGCAGCAGGAGGATAGCCGATGCGCCGCGCGGTCGCATGTCGGCCCCGGCCGGCTTGAGCCGGCTCTTCGCTTGCGGATTCGCTCGGAACCGGCTTGGTCGGAAGACTTCAACGCTACTTGTCCAGCCGCTCGATGCGATCGATCTTGTACAGGTCGGACAGACGATCGAGGTCGAACTGCGCGTCCTTGAATTTCGCCGGGCGGTCGGTGAGGCTTTCGAGGCTCAGGTCGACGCGGGCCGGCTGCTCGGTCGTCGGGCCGATGGTCAGGCGGATGTGTCGCGCCACGTCCGGCCAGGCGCCCGGTGGGTGACCTTCCAACTTCATGGGCTTGAAACGATCGAGCTCGACCACCAGCAGCGAGCGGCCGTGTTCATCGAGCATGTCGATCCGCGTGAGCCGGCCGACCAGGTCGAACCGCAACTCGCGCGCGGGCATCGGCGCGTTGGCGTCGTCGTTCGCCGGGAGCACGGCCACGATGTGGTCGTCGATCCGTGCGGCCATGGCGTCGTCGTCGATCTCCAGCGGACTGATGCCCAGCAGGCTGACGATGGCGTCGGGGCGGACGGGCAGGGGCCCGGCGGCCAGGCCGGCGGTCAGCGCCTCGGCCGGAGCGTCGGCTTCGCCGACGTAAGCGATGCGCTCGTCGTCGTTCAGATCAAACAGCCAGTACCGGTTGGCGTTGGCCCCGAGCCAGATGCGGGTGTTGCCGAGCTTGCCGATTGCCAGGGCCAGGTCATCGGGCCGGCGCACGATCAGCGGGCCGTCGCCCTGTTCGTAGCGTCGTCGGCCGTCCTCGTCGTACCAGCGCATCTCGACCACCGCCCGCGCCCACAGCCGATCGAGATCGGCCAGGCGGGCGTTGTGCTGCATGGCCAGGTCGTGGTAGTCGCGGAACTCGATGGGGTCGGGGGGGGCTTGCGTTTGCGGGGCAGCGCAGGCGCTGAGCAGGAGGATCAGGGCGAAGGGAGTGAGGCGGCGTATCCGGCTCTTCGCCCTTCGGCTTCGCTCAGGGCTCAGAACCGGCGTGGGGGCGGGTCCGCGCGCAGGTTGAGGGAGGCATCGTGGGAGTTGAGGTGAATGCATCACAGCTCCGCGTTGAGGATTTCGCCGAGTTGCTCGGTGACCTGGTCGATGCCGGTTTCGTCGAGGTTCGGATCGAGCACGACCAGCGTCTCGTCCGCGCTCCACCGGCCGAGCGGTCCCTTGGTCGGGTCGGCCTTGGGGGTGAGGATCCACCATTCGCGTTCGACGCCTTCGCTGTCGGGTCGGCGCTCGGTCCGGTCGTAACGCAACAGCTTCTTGCGCATCAGAATGAGCATGAGTACAAACCGGAACGCCACCCGCTGCGGCTGGTCGGCCTCCTCCAGCCGGCGCAACAGGTTCAACAGCACCGCGTCGTCCACGAAGGGCTTGCGCCGGGCGTTGGGCTCGGGTACGGTCGATTTCCAGAACCCGAAGCACGCGTCGGGCTGCTCGCCGGCCTCCCACGCTTCGACGCAGTAGTCGGCCCGTTGCAGGGCGCCGGTTTCGTCTTCGACCAGGGCCGCGTAAAACGGTTCGCCCGGCTCGAGTTCACGCCCGGTGGCGGCGCACTGCCCGCTGGGGCGGTCGATCTGGTATCCGGATGACTGGAATGAACTCATGATGTTGGTCAGTCCCTTGACGCGTTACGTGATATTGTAACACTCCCAGCCCCGCCATGGCCGCGCAGCAGCGCGAAGCGGCCCCGGCGGGGATCGAAGCCCGACAACTTTCACCCCGCTATCATGCCAACCCTATGACTACGCAATCCAACAACAACGTCGAAAAGGTCGTCATCATCGGCTCCGGCCCGGCGGGCTGGACCGCCGCCATCTACGCCGCCCGGGCCGAGCTCGATCCGCTGGTCTACGAAGGCATCCCCAAGCAGTCGCCTTCGCTGGTCCTGCCCGGCGGGCAGCTCATGCTCACCACCGAGGTCGAAAACTACCCCGGCTATCCCGAGGGCGTCGACGGGCCGAAGATGATGGACGAATTCCGCGCCCAGGCCAAGCGGTTTGATACCCGCATCGAGTCGGCGGACGTGGTCGGGTGTGACTTCAGCGAGCGGCCTTTCACGCTCACCGTCAAGGACAACTCCGGCAACGAGTCGACCACCCGCGCCCATGCGGTCATCATCGCCACCGGCGCGACCGCCAACTGGCTGGGGCTGGAAAACGAGCAGCGACTGGCCCAGACCGGCGGGGGGGTCAGTGCCTGTGCGGTGTGTGACGGGGCCCTGCCGGCGTTCCGCGATCAGCCGCTCGTCGTCGTCGGCGGCGGCGACACCGCCATGGAAGAAGCGCTGTACCTGGCCAAGTTCGGGTCGAAGGTTTACATCATCCACCGCCGCGACGAGCTGCGGGCCAGCAAGGTCATGCAGGAACGCGTGCTCGGCCACGACAAGATCGAGGTCGTCTGGAACAGCGAGGTCGTCGACGTTGTCGGTGACGATCACATCACCGCGGTCAAGCTGAAGAACAACCAGACCGGCGAAGAGTCGGAGCTGGAATGCCGCGGCATGTTCGTGGCGATCGGGCACACGCCGGCCACGCAGTTTCTCAAAGGCACGAAGCTGGACATGGACGACAACGGCTACCTGTTGCTGCCCGACGGGTTCCGGTCGTTTACGAACATCGAGGGCGTGTTCGCCGCCGGCGACGTGGCCGACTCGATCTATCGCCAGGCGGTGACGGCCGCGGGCATGGGCTGCCGCGCCGCGATCGACGCCGAACGCTGGCTGGGCGAGCAGGGCATCGGGGAATAAAGCGGAAAGCGGTTCCCGGTTGTGTACATCCAATAGCCCAGCCGCTGCGTCCCGGAGGGGCCCGTCGGGGCGGCTCTGGCGGGCATACCCTCAATACCGCCGCATCGTCGGGTCGACGTGCGCCGCCCAGGCGTCGATGCCGCCGGTGAGATTGATCACTTCGTCAAAGCCCTGCTCGCGCAGGAAGGCGGCGACGCGCTGCGAGCGGATGCCGTGGTGGCAATACACCACGATCGGCCGATCGCGCGGCAACGCGTCGATGCGCTCGGGCGTCTGCTGCATCGGAACATGCATCGCCCCCGGCAAGCGACACAGCGCCACCTCGTCATGCTCGCGGCAATCCAGCAGCAACAACCGATCGCCCGCATCGAGTCGCTGTTTGAGCTTATGGACGGTAATTTCCATCCGCGCAGTGTAGCCCCCGGAATGGGTCCAACGCGCAACAACCGGGAACCGGGAACCTTAGCGCGGTTTCAGTTTCTCTGTCGCGTGCCACACCTTGATCCCCACGGCTCAAGGTGTGC
>CAYYPN010000075.1:0-10588 GCA_964473545.1 uncultured Planctomycetaceae bacterium | reverse complement strand
CAATTGCCGTCGCCCGTCGCGTTCACGCCCAACGGCGACGTCTCGGCCGTGGAATTCTCGACGGTGACCATGCGGATCGAGACCAACCGTCCCCTGGCCGGCGGATCAATCACGTGGGATGACGGCGAAACCGCCGCGATGACCATCCCCGAGGATGAAGATCACGTGGTGATGGTGCGTTTTGAGGTCACGACGGATCGCACGTACACGTATCGCATCGAAGACGTCGGGGGCCAGGTTGCCCGGAGCGCTGCGCCGGCGCAGGTCTCGGTCGTGAAGGACCAGCCGCCGACCCTGCAGTTGGTGCGGCCGACCACCCCGCCGAAGCTCATGCCGCTGGGCGAGGTGACGTTCGTGGCCGAGGTAAGCGACGACTTCGGCGTGGCGGGGGTCGACCTGGTGTACCGGCGTGGGGCGTTCGAGCCGGGCGAGCAGCCGCCGATGCATCGCCTACCACTGGACCCGAACGTTGACGAGTCCGGCGCGACGCTGGCCCGGGGCTTGTGGCAGATGGAGCGGATGGAACCGGCGGTTGGTTTCGGCGACGTGTTGACGTACTACGTGACCGTGCGCGACCACAAGGGCCAGACCGCGGAAAGCCCGATCGAAATTACCGCGGTGCGGCTTTACGAGATGTGGGCGTTCGAGGACTGGACACCGGCGACCGGCGGAGGCGGGGACACGCCCCCGGATGTCGAGGCGGTTCTGCAAGCCGTCTGGATGCTCGACCAGCAAAGGTCGATCCTCGGGCCCGAGGAATTCAATCAGCAGACCGAGGAACTGGCCAGGGGCGCGTTTCGCCATCCGGAAACGGACCAGGTGTGGACGGTGTTCGAGATCACGCCCGAGCTGCCGCCGGCGATGGCGCCCTACTACGAGAAGTTCCAGGGCATGTTCGTGGATGCGCACGATGCGCTGGCGGCCCACGACTCGGCCAGGTCGATCGACATTCTTCAAGCGCTGCTGACGCAGATGATGGCGCTGGGTCTGACCGACAGCATGCCGCAGATGATGGACATGACCAGCAGCGGCAGCGAGGTGACCAGCGCGTTCCGCCAGGAGACCGAGGCGCTGGCCCAATTGGAGAACGAGGCCCCGAGCCCCGAGCGTCAGGACACGGCCGCCGCGGCGGCCGCCGACGCGGCGGCGGTCAAGGCGGCGGCGGATGAAGCGGCGGGGGCGGCGGAGCAGCAGAAAGGCGTCGTCGACGCGGCCAAGGAGATGCAGAAGCAAGGCGACAACGCCGCACCGGCCGACCGTGAGGACCTGGCGGGCCAGCAGGAAGACGTGGCCGCGAAGGTCGGCGAAATCGCCAAACAACTGCAGGACGCCGCCAAGCAGGACGGCAAGCTTGATGAAGCAGCCATGGGCGCAGCCGAAGCCGCGGCCAAGATGAACGAAGCGGCCAGGCAGATGCAGACCGGTCGACTCGAGCAGGCCGTCGCCGACGCCCAACAGGCACAAAAGCAACTCGAGCGTGTGGCCGGCGACCTGCAGAAGATGGCCGCGGAGAACCTGGCCAACCTGGTCGACCAGGCCGAACGCAACGCCATCCACCTGCGCAATCAGCAGAATGATCTGAAGCGCCGCACGGACGAGCAGGCGAAGAACGATGCGAACCGGGACGACGCGGCGCGTGATCGCGACTATCGCAAGCTGGCCGCCGAGCAGGCCCGACTCAAGGGTGAGTTGGCCGAACTGGAAAAAGCGATTGGCCAGCTCGCCGGCGCCGTGGATCGTGGCACGGTGAAGCACGAAACCGCCACGCACATCAACACGGCCAGGCGAGACATGCGCCGCGGCCGGATCGATCAGAAGATCACCAACGCCGCGGTGGCGCTGGCCAGGCAGAACGCCAGGCAGGCCACCGGCGAGCAGGAACAGGCGGTCGCGGCGATCGAGAAGGTGCTGGCCGACCTCCAGTCGGCGGGCGATTCCCTGGCCGGCGACTACGACGCGGAACTGGAACGGGCGGCGCGCGAAGCGAAACAACTGACCCAGGCGGTCGCCCAGGCGAACCCGGAGGCGGCCAAGCAGGCCAATGAGAAGGCGGACGCCCCAAAGGACGCCGAGCAGCGCGGCGAGAAGGCCGCCGAGGCCGCGGCGTTGATCGGGCAATTGCAGCGGCACGTGGAGGCACGCAAGTTCGTCGATCCGGAAAAGATGCAGAACCTGGCTGATGCGGCGGGTGATATCCCCTCGCTGGCGGGTCGGCTGGAGACCGACGAGGAGACGGCCGTGGGCGTGCTGCGGGCCGCCCAGGTGATCGAGGCGGAGCTGGCCGAGTTGTACGAAAGCCGCCAGCAGGCCAAGCGCATCTTCGCCGCCCAACGCGAGGACTACCCGCCGCAATACCGCGACCTGGTAGAGAAGTATTTTGAGAAGCTGTCCGAGACCAACGCCCGACCGTGACCGCCCGAGCTATTGACCCGGCCGCGATGAGGTAACCGTAACGCGCATGTTCAGTTTGCTGTTCAAATATCCGCTCCAGTCGTATCGCGACGGCGAGTTCGTGTTCCTCTCGAACCTGCCCGGGGAGGCGAGACTGGTCCTCTTCGTCGCGGCGGTGGCGCTGTTGTGGTGGATGTATCGCCGGGCCCGGGACCGGGTCAATCGCCGGCGATACCGCTGGCTGCTGGGGTTGCGACTGGCGCTGTTCACGCTGCTGCTGATCATGCTGAGCATGCCGGCGCTGCGCACGGCCGACCCGTCGGATACGGCGGTGTTCACGGCGGTCCTGGTCGACAGCTCGCGCTCGATGAGCATCGACGATGCCGCCGGGGTCAACGAGGGCCTGACGCGCATGGCCGCGGCTCAGCAGTTGCTCGGCGAAAACGGTGGCGTACTCGAAGCACTGAACGACGCGGGCACCCCGATCGTGTACGCGTTTGACCAGACCTTGCGCCGAACCACGCCCGACGCCATCAAGGCCGAGGGTCGGTACACCAACCTGTTCCGCAGCGTGCGCGACATGGAAGCGGAGCTACGGGCGCTGCCGCTGAGCAGCGTCGTGCTGATCACGGATGGCGCCCGCAACAAGGGCGGCGACCCGCTTGACGCGGCGCGACTGCTGGCCAATCGAGGCGTGCCACTGCACATCATCGGCATCGGCAGCGATCCCCCGCCGCGCGACTACGAAGTCGTGCGCGTGGTCGCCCCGCAGACGGTTCGCCGCAACACCGAGGTCGAGCTTTTCATCACGGTGCGGCACACCGACCTGCACGAGCCGTTCGATGTGTTGGTCAAGCGTGACGAGGGCGTGCTGCTGACCCACCCGGTGCAGCCGGACGCCAGGACCGACCTGACGCGCCTGCGCATCGTGTTCACACCCGACCACGATGGCACCGCAACCTACACCGTCGAGATCCCGCAGACCGAGGGCGAAAGCATCACGCAGAACAACCGACGGGATTTCCGCATCACGATCGAGGATGATCGCCTGCCCGTGTTGTACATCGAAGGCAGCCCCCGCATGGAATATCGCTTCATCCGACGGGCGATGATGCGTGACCCGAGGTTCCGCGTGGTGGGCATGCTTCGCCTGGCCAGCGACCAGTTCTACATCCAGGGCGCCACGCCGGACGACCCCCCGCTGATCAACGGCTTCCCGACGACCCTGGCCGACCTGGGCAAGTTCCAGGCCATCGTGCTTGGCGATGTCGAAGCGTCGTACTTCTCGGCCGATCAGCTCGAGTTGATCGAGCGTTTCGTACGGGAGCGAGGCGGCGGTCTGGCGATGCTCGGCGGCGTCAACTCGTTCGGCCTGGGCGGCTACGCCAACACACCCGTCGGCAAAACGTTGCCGGTCAACATCACCCCACACGACGGCCAATACACCGACAGCCAGTACACCGCGGTGCTCAATCCCGATGGCATGACCCACCCGGTCATGCGACTGGAACAGGACCCGCAGATCAACGAGAGGCTGTGGAACACGATGCCGCCGTTGATCGGCATGACGCCGGTCGCCGGCGTGAAGCGCGGCGCGTCGCTGCTGGTCGAGCAGGAAGGGACGGGTCAACCCGTGGTGGCCGTGCAGAACTACGGCGCAGGCCGCGTCGCGGCGTTCACCAGCGGCGGGTCGTGGTACTGGCAGGTGTCGATGCCGGCCGTTAACGAGTTCCACGAACGCTTCTGGAAACAACTGGTGCGCTGGCTGGTCATGGGGGCCAAGGACCACCTGACCGCGCGGACCGATGCCCAGACCTACGCCCGTGGCGACGCGGTGCTGGTGCTGGCCACGGTGCTGGGCGAGGACCTGCGCCCGGTGAACGACGCCCAACTCACCTGCACGATCGCCGACCCGCTGGGCAACGAACACGAACTGGCGATGAGCTGGATCCTCTCCGAAGAAGGCGTCTACCAGTGCCGCTACGTGCCGGAAGACGAAGGGGCTTATACCGCCACGGTGAACGTATCCGACATGGACGTGAACCCCGCCGTGACGCATTTCGTAGTATCCGAGCCGACCGTCGAGTTCGCTGACGCCGGTTTGAAGGGTTCTTTGCTGACTGAAATGGCCTCGATGACCGGCGGGGTCTACGCTACCTATGCGAATGCCCAGCCGGTGATCGATCGCGCTGCGGCCGACGCCCGCGCGGCCCGGTACGCCGGGGCGGAAGTCGACCTGGCCAGCCTCTGGGATGTGCCGGCGCTGTATGTGACCCTGCTGGGATTGATGATCGCCGAATGGCTGCTGCGACGTCGCAGCGGGTTGGCCTGATCGGCCGGCCACGCACACAGGAGCAACCGAAATGTGCCAGAACCACGTACACATGCACGACCTGTCCAAGGATCTGTGCGCTCACCATCACCATCATCACAACGACATGGCCCAGGCCATCTGCAATCACGGCCCGGCCCGTGAAGTCACTGAACTGGAGATCGGCCGCCAGTCCGATGGCATCGCCGCCGGCCTGGAAAAGATCGACGAGCTTTCCCGCCGTCGCTTCCTCACCGGTGGCGCCAGGTCGGTCGCGGGCCTGAGCGTGGCCGGATACATGTGGGCCAACCTGATCCATGCCCCGCTTCATGCCTACGGCGACGAAGCGGTGAAGACCGGGCAGTTCGTCTTCCCCCGCCTGCGATTCGACGTCAACGACGAGACGCCGGACCGCTGGAATGTCAGCCCGATTGGCGATGTCAATCTCCGTCGCAAGCTTGAAGAACTGACCAACATCAACATCAGCCAGGAGGGCCGCGTCGTCACCCTGGCCGACTTCGATGACATGTGTCGCAACCCGTTCGTCTTCATGACCAGCGAGGGCTACTTCACCCTCACCGACCAGGAGAAGACGAACATGCGGGAGTTCCTCGAGCGCGGCGGGTTCATTCTCGCCGACGACTGCGTCTACAACACCACGGAGGATCGTTTCTTCCGCACCTACAACAAGGTGATGAACGAGCTGTTCCCCGATAACCCGATGCGCAAGATCCCCTACGACCACGAGATCTTCCACATCTACTACGACTTCCCCGACGGATGCCCGCACATGCAGGGCGTGCCCCACGGCGCCTACGGCATGTTCGAGCCGCAGACCGGCCGCATCATGACCATCAACTGCCCCGGCGATATCCACTGCGGCTGGGTCAATCGCTGGTTCAACCCGCAGAAGAACCTCGATGCGATGAAGATGGGCATCAACATCATCATCTACTTCCTCAGCCACTGACATGAACACACTCGCACACGCCCGTTGCCTGTTGGCCGCACTGGCCCTCGCCCTCGCGGGGCAATCCGCATCGGCGCAGGATTCGGGCACGACACACGCGCTGATCATCAGCGGGCTGCCCGCCACGCCGGTCCACGCCGACCGTTTTGCCGACTGGTCCGCACGGGCCAGGACCTACCTTGCGGGCAAGGCCGGCGTGCCCATGGACAACACGGCGGTGCTGGGCAAAGGCGCGACGCGGCAAGACGTGCTGAATCGTCTGGGCAAACTCGCCGAAACGGTCAGGCACGACGACCAGTTCGTCCTGATGATCTTTGCCCATGGCGACATCAACGACAGTGGCGAACCCAAGTATGCGTTAACCGGGCCCGACCTGTCCGCGGCGGAGTTGGCCGAGGCACTGAACGCGATCGCATCGACCAATCAGGTCGTCATCGACTGCACCGGCGCTTCGGGCGATGCACTGGAGAAACTGTCGGCGACGAACCGCGTGGTGATCGCGGCGACCAGCCCCGGTGAGAATCAGACCTCCGTGTTCGGCGAGTTCTTCCTGCGCGGGCTGGAAAGCGGCGACGCCGATGGCGAAGCCGCCCCCAACGCCGGAGCCAGGGACGGGCACATCACACTGCTCGAAGCCTACAACCACGCGGCCATCGAAAACGCGCGATGGATTCGTCGCATCTGGGCCTATAGCCCGCCCGAGGGTGCCGCGCCCCCGGCCGACCCGACGGAATACACCCCGCGCCAGTGGCGCGTCGAAGGTCGCCAGAGCGTCGCCATCTTTCGCAAGCTCTATGAAGCGCCCGAAGGCACGCCCGGCCGCAAGCCCCTCGCTCCCGGCAGCAAGGCGAATGTACCCGACCCCGATATCCCGCTGACCACACCTTCCGGCGAAGACGGCACGCCCGGGCAATTCCACAACATTCGCCAGTTGACCGAACACGCGACACTGGAAGACGCCGGCCAGGGCGTGGCAATCGCGGCGGTACGTGGCGGCGAGTACCAGCCTCTGGCCGGCAAGGCCGACGGCGAACCCGGCGCCCGGGCGCGTCGCGTCATACTGGGCAAGCCCGACCTGCTCCCCCCGGCCGACAACGATCAAGCGAGTAACCACAAGCAATGAGCCGTGTGTTTGTCACCGTGTTAGTGATCGCGCTGGGGGCGCCTTTCGGCATGGCCGATGAACCGGATGCGCCGTTGCCCCCGATGGAAACGGTCAAGAAGCTGCCCCGGCACAGCGGCGCGTACGTCGAGCCGACGTTCGCATGGTCGGTCGACAGTCGACTCACCGACGTCCGGCGTATCTGGCCCGACCCGGCGATTGCCGAGCGTATCTATGTCCTGGCCGATGGCCGGCTGTGGCGCAGCGATGACGCCGCGGCAACCTGGAAGAAACTCAACGCCGTCGACCCCCAGCGCACCGGTGCGTTGCATGACATCGCTTTCTTTCCGGGCCGACCCGCTCAACTGTACCTGGCCACGAGCAAGGGCGTCTGGCGCACCGACGATGCCGGCGCCACCGCTAAGCTCGTGGCCGACGCTGACCACGGACTGAACAGCGACCACATGGTTCAGGTCTGCCTGCACCCGGGCGACCCGACGGGCAAGACGCTGCTGGCGATGCACGGGCGCGATGTCCCGGGCGTGGCCACGAGCTACGACGGCGGCACCACCTGGCAGTACAAGCAAAACGACCACTACGTCTACCGGCTGATCGGTGGCCATCCCGGCGCGCGGGGGATCTACCTGGTCACCGCGCCCCTGCACAGCCCCGACGTTCTGGCCCTGGCGTACGCCTCATCCATCGACGCCTTCCCCCAGAAGCAGATGCCCGACCTGCTCGCGCCGGATGTCGCGATACGCGTCAACGACAGCGACATCTACGTGGCAACCTTCGACCAGGGCGTCTGGCGCATCGGCGCCGGCGGCAAGTCGCTGAACCAACTGGGCCGGGAGGATGTCGAATGGGCCAGCGCCGATGTGGCGTGGGGCCCAACCGCGGATGACGAGGCGCTGTACCTGCTCGAACCGCGCAAGCTCGGACTCGTTCGCACCACCAACGATCTCCAGTCCGTCACCACGCACAAACGCGGGTTGTATACCGGGTCGTTTGTGCAGGAAGGCGCCGTCGCCCGCGCCAATGCCAACGGCACGATCATCTACGCCGCAGTGAACGGGTCGGTGTACGTCGGCCGCAACGTCAACCCCTTGCGTGTGGAGACGGTCACCCTCAAGCCCGCCGTCATGCGGATTGACCAGTCGGTGTTCTCCTCCGCGCGCTGGCAGAAGTTCGACGACGACCTGGACGACCTGACCGAAGCGTCGAGCATCGCGCCGCTGGCCGGGGACCTGATTTCGCAACTGCAGCGATTTGACCGGGCCATCGCCGATTCGTCGGTGCAGATCACCGCCAGGGTGGCCGTTCCGCAAGACAAGCCGAAGCAGGTCACCGTGGACCTCAGTCGCCTGCACGCCTCGCCCCGCACGCCGATGTTCGACGACGGCCAGCACGGCGACGGCCAGGCCGACGATGGCGTATACGGGGCCACCGCGCAACTGTCCCGCCTGGCCCTGGACCCCTTCCGCGATGAATGGCGAAGCACCTGGCCCGGCAAGATGGGGCTGACGGTCAGCGCGGTCGGCGCCGACGGGCGGCTGGCCGGGGCGGTGGGCAGCCTGACCATTCACATCGAGCCGACGCGTTTCACCTTCATCGATGAGGGTGGGCTGAACGTGCCGGATGGTGAAGGCACGGTCGTATCGGAATACATCCGCGACGACAAGTTCGCCCAGCACGGTCGTCGGTACATCCGCATCAATGCCGGGCCCGGGCAATGGAGCCAGACGTTTGGCGCCTCACGCAGCCATTACAACATCGCGGGCTTCTACGCCATGACCTTCTGGGTGCAGGCCCTCGGCGAGCCGGGCAAAGAACTGAACGTGCAGCTTCGCGACGCGCCGACGTACTCGTATCCCACGACCACGGAGCCCGTGCCCGTGGTAAGCGAAGGCTTCGTCGACGGCAGCAGGTTCGTCGCCGGCGAGTGGCGACAGGTCATCGTGCCCGTCGATCGCCTGCTGCGTGACAGCGACGAATTCCGCCGCGACCTGGTGACGTGGGTTGTGCTGTCGGGGGATGAAAGCGCCGCCCGCGCCTACCGCGTTGACAACTTCCGCTTCATCATGCGCCCCGACGAGGCCGCCGAGGAGGATGCCGAATGACCGGTCGCCGTCTGGCTATCGTGTTGGGCTTGCTTTTCGCATGGGGATTCGTTGCGTCGGCCCCGGCGGCGGACAACCCGCTGGACCTGGGCAAGAAGGTCACCAACGCCTACAACAAGCGCCACAGCCGCGACACCCACGACGAATCGCTCAAGCTCCTCCAGTCCATCATCAAACGCGATGACGTGAAGGATGCGTTGCGACTGCGCGCCTTTGACGCGATCTACGCCATCCAGGCGGTGCAACGCGACTGGGCGAAGATGGTCGAGACCAGCCAACAACAGCGCCAGGCGTTTACCGGTGACGCGGACATCGATACCAAGACCACCTTTCGCATCGCCAGCGCCTATGACAGATGGAATAAGCACGACGACGAGGCGATCGCCGATCTCGAGCAATACATCGGCCGCCGCGCCGACGACCCGGCCAACACCGCCGCGGCCCACCTGCGCATCATCGACTTCCACCGCAGACAAAAGCGATACGAACAGGCATTCGAGCACGGACTGACGCTGCTGGAACTCGTGCCCGACGACGCCAACCTGACGTGGGATGCACTGTGGAAGATGCTCGATGCCGCGGGGCGGGAGAAGAACTACGAACGGCGGCTATTCGTGACCCGGCACCTGATGCAGCCGCTTTACGCCGATCAACTCACCCACTCGTATGCCTCACGCGTACACGATGCCCACGCCGACGCGCTGGCGAAACTCGATCAGCGCGACAAGCTGCACGCATTCAACCAGAAGATGATGGAGTTCTACGAGACGCCGGCGGAACGGGCGAAGTGGGCCACACGCCTGGCCGACAACCTCTTCGAGCAGAAGAAATACCCCGAGGCAATCGATGCGTACGAGCGCATCTTCGTCGACCATGCGCTGGACACGCGGAACTGGTACCACGCGCAGATGCGCATCGTGGAATGCCTCAAGCTGCTGGAACGCAAGCCGGAGGCCCTGGCCGCGGCGCGGGTGGCGTTCGACGCGTCCGACACCGCCGGCGACGTCCAACGCCGGATCGAAACCATCATGTCACTGATGCACGACATCGACGGCAACAACGATCGCGCACTGGCCTTCTATGACTACCAGGCCTACGGCCCGACCGGCAAGGACGGCAAAGCCGGCACCGAAGACGACCCGGCCAACCCACTGACCCAAGTCGCCTATCCGAAATACCCCGAGCGCGCCAAGGCTTTCGCCGAAGCACGCCGGCTGGCCGGCGACGACGATGACGCCGAGCAACTGCGGGCGCTGACCTACGCCTACAGCGGTCGTCCCGAGCAAGCCTTGCCGCACCTGTTGCGGGCGATGCGCTACGGCGCGGCCAACGACGCCGGCACCAACGGGCGCCGCCTGGTCACTCTCGGCCTGCGCGCGCACCGGGGCCATACGCTCGGCCTCGCCGAGGCGTTGCACTACGTCAACTTCGGGCCAAATGGAAAAGACGGCGAGCCCGGCACCGACGACGATCTGGCCGACCCGTTCGGCGATGTCCGGTCCGTCCCCTCGCCCAAGTCAGTCAGCGATGAGCATCGCGCCCAACTCCAGAATCTTTTCAGCCGACTGCTCACCCTCGCATCGCAGCCCGAAGACACCGGACGTCTGACCCGGACGGTGCACGCGATGCACCGCATCCTTCAGACAATCAACCCGGACCACACCGCAGCCCTGCGCCAGTGGACCATCAACCAG
>CAYYPN010000074.1:0-10688 GCA_964473545.1 uncultured Planctomycetaceae bacterium | reverse complement strand
GTCCGCGCCGCGGCGCTCGATGAGTTCGACCAGGCCCGACGCTTGTACGCCGAGGAGCAGCAATACGCCCAGGCCGGCCGCATCTTCAGCCGCCTCGCCGACGCATGGCCCGACGATCCGGCGCTGGGCCCGCCGTCGCTGGCCCGGGCGTTTATCTGCAAGGCCCGCGTGCTCATGGCCCAGGGCCAAAGCGCCACCGCCGAGTTCGAATTCGACCGCGCCGAGACGCTTTACGAGCAGGCGCTCGATGCGCTGGAGCAAGCCAACGCCACCGTGCCCAACCTGCGCGATCACGTGAACCAGATCGCCGGCGAGGTCGAGTTCCGCAAGGCCTTCGTTGACGTCGCCGGCAAGGTCGTCGAACAGATCCGGGCCGGGGACTACAACGCCGCCCGCCACAGCATCCGCGTGTTCCGCGAGAAGGCCCAGCCGGTCGACATGGAGGACCAGATCCTGCAGCAACTGGCGGCGCGCATCGAGGACCAGTCCACGCAGACCCAGATCAACGACGTGCTGGCCCGCATCCGGCAGTTGGAATCCGACGGCCAGTTCGCCGAGGCGCTGAGCGTCACCCGTGAAGCCCGGCAACGCTACACCAGCGCCGCGCTGAACGACCGCGAGAAGGAACTGGCGCGTCAACTGCAATACGACGACCTGCTCGCCCAGGCCCGCGCCGCGGAGAATCGCGGCGACCTCGCCGGCGCCGTCGGGTTGTACCAGCAGGTCAACGACATTCAGCCCTCCGACCAGTTGCGCGACAAGATCACCGAACTGCAGCGGCGCCAGTCTTACCAGCGCGGACGTGACGCCGAGATGGCCGGCAACTTCGAGGACGCCAAGCGCCAGTACAACAACGCCCTGCCGCTGCCCGAAGCCAAGGAGGCCTTGAGTCGGCTCGGCCAGGTCGTCAACAAGAACTCGCTCGTCCAGGCCGGCGACACCGCCATGGCCGCGGGCAACTACGACTCGGCCCAGCAGCTCTACCGCCAGGCGATGGACATCGAGGCCGACGCCCGGACGCAGAGCAAGTGGAACGAGGCCACGGTCCGGATGAACGCCGAGCGGGCGCGGGACGCGCTCGACGCCGGCGACCTCGCCGCCGCCCAGCGTCACATCGACGCCGCCCTGGCGATCGACCCGACCGACGTGCAGGCCAATCGCGCCGCCGAGGACCTGGCGGTGTTGCGCGAGTATCACCAGCATCTCCAGGAAGGCGACGAGGCCCGCCGCGTGAGCGACTTCGGCCGGGCCACCGAGGCCTACCTCCAGGCGCGCCAGACCCTGCGCGGCACCGGCGTGGACATGACCGAAATCGAACAACGCCTCGAAGACACCGAGTACGACAGTTGGATCGCCAAGGCCAAGGCCGCCATCGAGGCACGCCAGTGGCGGCTCGCCCGTGCCCACCTGTCCAGTGCCGAGAACGTCAGGCGACGCACCACCGATCAGATCCAGCGACTCCGCCAGGAGATCGACGCCCATGCTCCGGACAGCGATTCATAACCAGCGTTCGGCCTCGCCCCCGCGCCGGCGCGGCGTGGTCATCATCATCGTCCTCCTCGCGATCATCCTGCTGACCGCGCTGGTGCTGTTCGTGCTCAACCTCGGCCAACAGGTCAACCGACGCGTCAACGCCCAGAACACCGCCGACGCCACCGTCGCCGCCGGCTCGACCTGGGTCGCCCGCTCGTTCAACACCGTCGCCCGCAACAACGTCCACATGTCCCGCTACATCGGCTTGGTCAACGTCCTCGACGCCCTGCCCCAGGCGGTGCACTTCTCACGCCTGGAACAAACCTCGATGCGCGACGCCCTCCAGGCCCAGCTTGCCCGCGGCGTCAGCAACTACGGCCCCGCCTCGCTCAACAACGAACTCGAAGCGATGCTCGACGGGTTCCTCGGCGAACTCAACGACGAGTTGGACCAGATCATCCCCGTCGATGACATGCTGCAAAGCCTGGACATGACCGCCGTCACCCACTACCAGGGCCCCGACGGCATGGGCGACCTGTGGCGGGGCATGGTCGCGCTGGACGAGATCAACCAGTCGGTCATGACCGAACTGCCGACGATGATGCAGGCGGTCGCCGTCGACGGCGGACAGATGACCCTGCACGCCGAGCGCGACGCCGAGGCGTTCGTCGTGCCGGTCGCCACGCAGATCCCCTGGGAACGGGGCTCGTTCGCCGACTTCCGCCATCCGGTCCGTTACGGCACGCTGCCCGATGACGTGGACGACCCCCTGACCAACCGCGGGCCGTACGACACGATCTTCGGCTGGCATGACCTGATCGACTCGCGGACCGGCGGGACCTACGTGCCCGGCGACACGCACACCGCCTCCGGCGGCAGCGGCAACGTCCCCATCGGCCGCGGCCCCGACAACTCCGGCCGCTGGATCGACGTCACCAACGAAGTCACCGCCTATTACACCTGGGGCACGCACGGCCACCTGCTGCGACGCGTCCGCCACTTCGTCGACCACGAGCTGCGCAACAGCCGCCTCGACGCCTGGACCCGCGCCATCGCCAACGCCAAACGCGACTACATCTGGCCCGGCGACGCCGACCCCAACACCGACGATGAGATCGACCCGGTCGTCATCGAACTCGACAACGTCGTCGAGCCCGACTGGATCCTCGACTTCAACGAAGCGTTGCACATCGCCCAGAGCGACCCGGAGCGGATCCAGGAGACCGGCTTCATCGCCGTCGAACTGAAAAGCCGCTATCCGATCGGCCACCCCGGCTTCATGTCCGACGGGTCGTGGGCGCCGATCGAGCGCTGGCGGCGCTGGCAGCCGCACATCGTCCGGGTCAACGGCTGGGAGGATCCGCGCTCGTGGGAAGGCGCCAACGTCATCAAGTCCGTCGACCACGGCTGGCGCGACACGTGGAACGGCACCGACCCCAGCTACACCGTCTGGCATGATCACGAGATCGGCATCGACCCGCTCGTCGACGACCAGGGCAACCCCGTCGCCCAGCCGGTCTACCGCATCGACCACTTCTACTTCGCCGGCGTCAACGTCGGCGAGGAACAGGGCGTGACCAATCCCTACGAAGGTTTCGATCCCTACGCTGACGACGCGCCGGCGCCGATCGACTTCGATCACGCGGAGGTGTCCGACACCGAGGCCGGTCGGCGTGAACACCTGACGTTCCTGGCGGTCGCCTTGCAGCACGATCGCGCCCAGGCCTGGCCCAGCCGCTTCACCGGCGCCAAGCCTTTCCCCGCCCAGGTCGCCCTCGCCCAGGCCAAGGTGTTCAACAACCATTCGTGGGACCTGTGGACGCAGATGTGGCATGCCCAGCTCGAACCCATCACCGACCTGCCGGCGTGGACGGCCCGGATGGAAGCCGACGCCGACCTGCTGCCGCTGGTCCCCGACATCGACAGCGAACGCTACACGCAGTTGATCCAGTACATGAGCAACAGCCAGGCGCTGGGCGAAGTGATGGTCGAACACTGAGGATAATGTTCAATGGCAAATGGCAAATGGCAAAACTCAAAAACCAGACCGCATCATCCGCACAGGGGGGTGTTTTGCCCTTTGCCATTGGTCATTGGACATTCAAGCCGCCGGCGCGGCGCGGTCATGATGGAAACCGTGCTCGTCATGCCGCTGTTGCTGGTGATCCTGTCGCTGGTGTTTTACTTCGGGCGGCTGGCCATCCGCGTGCAGCATGACCAGGTCATGGCCCGCTACGAAGTCTGGCGACAGGTGCACGACGCGAACGGCCCGGCTTCCGACGCGCCCGGCGGACACTTCACGCTCAACCACACGTTCTTCGGCGGCCAGGCCGAGTCGATCAGCCACACCATCGCCGACGGAGCTTTCCCCTACGACCCGTACGAGGACCTGGTCGATGCGGCGAGCGGGATGTCCGTCGATGCCGCCGACCTGACGCACGCCATTTTGTACCGGCCGAACACCGACACGCATCGACTGCCCCACGGCCGGCGGGAAGGGTTCCGCGTTTCATATTCCACCAACGTGCCGCTGTGGTCGCGGCTCGACGGGCCGATCGATCGCCATCACGCCCGCATCGAACACGAATGGGTGTTCTCCAACAGCCCGCGCTCGGGCGCGAACGAGTGGACCGGGTACAACAGCACGGGTCACCATCACCTGCGCGCGGCGCGTGACGTGTTCCTCGCCGACTTCGACGCCCAACTCGACGCCCTCGACGGCGACACCGACCTGGAATACAACTCGGACGACACCCAGCGCCCGACGGAGGAACTGCTGGCGGCGTTGATCCGTCGGCTGTACCTGCGGGTGTACCTGCAGGAGCCGGGCTACGGCGGGCCGATCGTTTACGACGAACGCCCGTGAGACGCCCATCCCGATCCATTCGGCTTGCCGTCACGGCGCTGCTGGCGATCGTCGCCGCGGCGTTGATCGTGGCCGTGGTGGCGCAGGTGAGGGATCAACCCTCGGCAACGGATCCGCCGGCGTTCGGCGCACAGCCTCGCGCCGGCGACGAGCCCGACACGCTGGACAACCTGACCGAGTTGCTGCCCGATCGTTGTGCGACCGACGATGAGCCGGCCGACCTCGCGCCGCCGTCCGGCGCGCTGCGCCTGTCCGGCGCGCGCGAAAGCGACGGGGCGCTGGTCGAGCATACGGCCGTCTGGCAGGTGCAAGGCGGCGATGTGCCGGATGTGGTCGAGCACTACGAAGCGCAGGCCGCCGCACGCGGCTATGAGTCGACGCGCAACCTGGTCCATGACGATCCGAACATCAACCATCGGGTGTACGTGCGGGCCGGCCGGATGCTGACGATTCGCGTGCGGCGAGCCGGGGAGACCCTTCGCGTCGTCATACAGTTGCGGTACACTAATGCCCGACCCGCGCAAGCCCCGGAGGCATCGAGGCCATGAGTCAATTCGGCAGCGGCAACCCGTCCCCCACGCCCGCGCAGTCCACCCCGCAGCGGGCCAACATCCCGTTGATCCTCGTGGCGCTGGGGCTGGCGCTGGTCGCGGTGATCGCCAACAGCGCCTACATCAACCACATCCGCAGCCAGCGTGAGGCGAGCAAGATCACGATCTATCAGCTCGCCGGTCCGGTCGAGCCCGGCGACAAGCTGCGGATGAAGGACCTGACGCCTTACAGCATTTACGAGACCGATCGCGAGCACTACGTCGACGCGCTGGGCGCGGTGACCGAGCAGGCGCTGAGCACGAAGCTGGGGCAGGAGTTCGAGAAGTACGCCAACACGGGCCGGTACCTGACGTATGAACTGTTCACGGCCGAGACGTCGACGGGTGCGTACGATCTGCGTGAGGGGATGCGGGCGCACGTCCTGCCGATCGACCGGAAGACGACGCCGCCGATCCTCGTGCCGAACAACACGGTGGACATTCTGGCGTATCTGCAGCCGCCGAACGGCCGCAGCCGCACGTACCTGATCAAGGAGCGGGTGCGTGTGCTGGCGGTGGGGGATCGGACGGCCAAGAGCCAGGGCTCGGGCCGGGGGTTCAGCACCGTCACCGTCGAGGTCAAGCCCACGGAGGCGCGGCAGCTTTCGACGATTCTGCGTTACGCGCCGGACAAGGCGTTTCAACTGGTGATTCGCAATGCCGACGACCTGGAGTGGACGATTCCCGAGGGGGCGATCAACCCGCAGGTGTTGAACGTATTGGGCATCGGCAACGAGTGACCGCTTTTCGGATGGACCTGGAGCGTTATGGAATTCTGGCTGTTTGACCAGACCGCCAACACCCGACAGACGCTCGACGTGCCGGGCGATTCGATCGTCGTGGGGCGCGACCCGGGATGCCAGATCGTGCTGACCGGGCCGTTCATCGCCCGCAAGCATGCCCGCATCTATCGCAAGGGCAATCAGCTTTTCGTCGAGAACCTGTCAAGGTCGAGCCTGCGGGTGGCCAACCGTGACGTGGCCCCGGGCCAGCCGGTGCGCATCGACTTCGGCGACGAGTTGCAGGTGGCGCAGTATTCGCTGGCGTTGATCCGGCCGGAAAGCCGCACGTCCGGGGGCGACGATCGGCGTCAGTTGCAGCGTCGGCTCATCGCCTTCGAGCAGGAAACGCACACCGAGTTGATCAACCGGATGAACCTGCGTGTGACCGGGCACATCAACAAGCAGGATCCGGCTTACATCCAGCAGATCGTCGCGCACCTCAACGAGATCCTTGACGCCCGTGCGGCCCAGCTCGATCCGTCGCTGGTCAATCACATGGTGCACATGCATCTGCACCGGCTGGTCATGGCCGAGGTCGTCCGCCAGTGCACGGGGAAGGTTCAGACCGAGTACCGCACCGGCGAACACCAGGGCACGGATGCGTCGCGCGAGCGGGCGATCACCGAACTGGTTCAGGGGACGGTCGACATGATGCCGCTGCTGTTTGACCAGGCGAGCGTGCAGGACGACCTGGCGGTGGCGGAGGAGGCGTTCGACGATCTGTTCGAGCAGCAGCAGTCGAGCATGTCGGCCGGGTTGCGCAGTTACATCGTCCGCCAACTCGTCAGCAAAGATCTGCTGGACATCATGCTCGGGTTGGGGCCGCTGCAGGACCTGGTCGAGATGGCCAACGTGTCCGAGATCATGGTCGTCGGCAAGGACCGGATTTACGTGGAAAAGAACGGCGTGATCCAGTCGACCACGCGGCAGTTTTTTTCCGACGAAGTGCTGATGAGTGTGATCGAGCGTATCCTCGTGCCCATCGGGCGGCGGGTGGATCAGTCGAATCCGCTGGTTGATGCGAGGCTGCCGGACGGGTCGCGGGTGAACATCGTGATTCCGCCGCTGAGTCTGGCCGGGCCCTGCGTGACGATCCGCAAGTTCGCGTGGATTCCGTTCACGGTCGACGACCTGATCGAGCGTGGGTCGATCAGCGAGCAGTGCGCGGCGTTTCTGCAGGGCTGCGTCGAAGGCCGCAAGAACATCATGGTCTCCGGCGGGACCGGCTCGGGTAAGACGACGCTGCTGAACACGCTGTGCGCCTACGTCCGCCCGACCGAGCGCATCGTGACCATCGAGGAATCGGCGGAGTTGAAGCTGCCGCAACCTCACGTTGTGGCGCTGGAGGGTCGCCCGGCCAACGTCGAAGGGCGCGGGGCGTTCAACATCCGCGACCTGGTGCGCAACGCGCTGCGCATGCGGCCGGATCGCATCATCGTCGGCGAAGTGCGCGGGCCCGAGGCGTTGGACATGCTCCAGGCGATGAACACCGGCCACGACGGGTCGCTGAGCACGATCCACGCCAACACGCCGTTCGACATGGTCGCGCGCCTCGAGACGCTGGTGCTCATGGCCGTCGACATGCCCGTCCGCGCCATCCGCGAACAGATCGTCGGCGCGATCGACGTCATCGTGCAACTCCAGCGTTTCGCCAACGGCCCACGCCGCGTCACGCACATCAGCGAGGTGCTCGAAATCGACCAGCAGACCCAGCAGATGCGGCTGGAGGATATTTTCGTCCTGCGCGAAGCCGATCAACCGCGACTCCGCCACACCGGCTACATCCCGACCTTCGCCCAGGACATGATCCGCAAAAACCTGATCGACGTGAACATGTTCCTGTAAGCCATGAGCAACGAAGACCTCCTCAACCAGGCGCTCATCGCCGTCACGGTTTTCGCGGCCATGTTCGTGTTCGTGCGCTACGGCTGGCCGCAGTTCCGCATCGTGCTCGCCAAGCAGGAGCGGCGCTACGATCGCGTGCTCAACCGGCAGCTTCTCATGAACATCCGCCCGAAGCTCGCCCTGGGCATCGTGGGCGCGGGCGTGGTGATGGTGGGCCTGGTCTGTGCGGCGATCGGCGAAGACCTGTTCTGGTTCGTCATCGGCGCCGGCGCCGCGCTGGTCTTGCCCACCATCGTCATCAACCACCTCGAAACCAAGCGTCGCCAGCGTCTCGAAGAGCAACTCGTCGACGGCGTCGTCGCCCTGTCCTCCGGCGTCCGCGCGGGGCTCAACCTCGTGCAGTCCATGCAACTGATGGTCCGCAACGCCAACGGCCCGATCAGGCAGGAGTTCGAACACCTGCTCCGCGAGTACGACCTGGGCATCGACCTGCACCAGGCCATGCTCAACGCCTCCGAGCGCATCGGCTCCAGCCACTATCGCCTGCTGTTCACCGCCATCCAGGCCCACCGTGAGCGCGGCGGCAACGTCGCCGAAAGCCTCGACCGCATCACCGACTCGGTCCGTGAAATCCAGCGACTCGAAGGCAAACTCCAGACCCTCACCGCCCAGGGCCGCAACCAGGCGTGGATGATGGCGGGCATGGCCCTGGTCGTGCTGGCCATCGCTTACATGATCGCCCCCGACGAAACCGCCGCGGTCGTCGGCGACCCGTTCGGCCGCGTCGTCCTTCTCGCCGCCGCCGGCCTCATCACCGCCGGCTTTCTCTGGATCCGAAACATCATGCGGGTGGACATATGACGGCCCTGGCCACGAAGCCACAACGAATGACAGGGCCACACCACGTTCCGAATCAGCGTGTGACCTAACCCATGAACACCGACCCGAACATCATCTGGCAGATCCTCATCAGCGCCTTGCTGTTCGTCTCCGTGGCGATGGTGATCTACACGTTGTTCGGCATTCGCCTGGCTTCCGAGCCGCCGATCAATCGTCGCATCGCGCTGGCGTTGGGCGTGGGTCAGCGGAACACCGTCTTCGAAGCCGCGGGCATTCGCCAGTTCATGCTGATGTGCCTCATGCTGGCCCGGCGTTTCCCGTTGTGCCGCGAGCGGATTCGCCAGGACCTCGAAGCCGCCGGCAATCCCAGCGGTTACACCGTCGAGGAATACGTGGCGATCTGCCTGGCGACCGGCATCCTGATGGCCGGCGTGGGCTTTTTCGCCGCGGGCCTGTTCGGGCCGCTCGGCGTGGTCGTGCTGATCGGCACGCCGCTGCTGGGGTTCTACGTGCCCCTGTGGTCCCTGCGTGACCAGGCCAAGCGCCGCACCATGGAAATCTCCAAGAAGCTGCCTTACACGCTCGACCTGATCGCCCTGCTCATGGAAGCCGGCGCCACCTTCACCGAGGCCATCGAAACCGTCATCGCCGACGCCCCCGACGACCAGCTCAACCAGGAGCTTCAACTCGTCCGCGCCGAGATCGACTTCGGCACCACGCGAGCCGGCGCCCTGAGCAACATGGCCGCCCGCATCCCCCTCGATTCGCTGCGCGGCGTCGTCGGGGCGATCAACCAGTCCGAGGCCCTGGGCACCCCGCTGGGCATCATTCTCAAAAACCAGGCCGGCATGCTCCGCCACATCCGCTCGGTCCGCGCCGAGGAACTGGCCGCCAAGGCGTCGTTGAAAATCCTCGTGCCGAGCCTGCTCATCCTCGCCGCCGTCGTGCTGGTCGTGTTCAGCCCGATCATCGTGCAACTGGCCACCGGCCAAGGCACGCTCGTGCCGTAGGCGCGGGCGGCCGGCTGACCTACACTGACTTCACGATGAATCCGATCCACATTCGACTGCTCTGCGGCAATGCCGCCGGCCGCACGCGACGCTTCGACCAGCCCGAGCTCACCTTCGGACGCGGGCCCGACAACTCGATCGTCGTCGACGCCCCCCACGCCTCCCGCCACCACGGCACCCTCCGCTGGACCGGCGAAGCCTGGACCCTCGACAACGCCAGCGCCAACGGCTCCACCGTCAACCGCAAACGCGTCACCGACAAACCCGTCGTCCTCAAGTCCGGCGACACCGTCGGCGTCGGCGGCCAACCCCTGTTCAGCGTCGACATCGATCCGCCCCCGGAAGGGGGCGCGACGCCGCAGGCACAAGCCGCGACTTCGCCCGAACCCCAACCTTCACGCCTCGCCCCCGGCCAGGGGTCGCGCGACCGCTCCAACCTCGCCCTGTGGTTCGGCATCGCCGGCTCGCTCGTCGGCGTCATCTTCCTCATGTTCGCCTTCGTCAAACCCCTCAGCGCCCCCGACAACCACGGCGGGCCCGCCGGCGAACCCGAGCTCTCGGCCGAGCAGATTCGCACCGAGATCACCCGCATGCCCGACCTCCCGCTCAACGAGCGCGAAGCCCGCCAGCACCTCGAAGAAGCCCGACGCCACTACCAACGCTCCATCACCCAGCCCGACAGCGACGCCCTCTACCAGGCCTACCGCAACTTCAAGCTCGCCTACGCCAAGAGCGATGGCGAACTGTTCGCCGAAGGTCTGGCCTTCCGCGAATTCAAGCGATGTGAAGAACAGCTCGTCGACAAGGTGATCGAACTGCACCGCGACGGCCACAACCAGCTCGGCGCCAACCAGTGGGACCAGGCCGAGCAGACTTTTCGGCAACTGACCGACATCTACCGCGACACGCAAAGCCGCATCTTCCAGAACGCCACCGCCCAACTCCGCCTCGCCCAACGCCGAAGCCGGGGCTGACCTCATCAAGCCGCGATCCCAAAGGTTCCCGGCGATCAGAATCGCCGGCTGTCACGGAACGGTTCTTGCATCGGCTTGTCGTAGTGGCGGCGGCGCGGTTGGCCTGCTACAAAGCCATGCATCATGCTCGTTCTTGCCACCATTCTGGACAACCCCGGTGAACCCCGGGCCGAGACCCGGTTTCGCGATCCCGGGCTTTTACGCCAGCTCGGATACAACGGGCTGGTCCTCTACGAAACCACCGCGCTCAGCGGGCTATCCCAATTATTTAGGACAAGATCTCACCACTAAAGCAGCACGCTGCCTTT
>CAYYPN010000073.1:0-10727 GCA_964473545.1 uncultured Planctomycetaceae bacterium | reverse complement strand
GGTCGGGATGGGTCTCGATGAACAGGGCATG
Organism: uncultured Planctomycetaceae bacterium; assembly: GCA_964473545.1. Classification (GTDB taxonomy): domain Bacteria; phylum Planctomycetota; class Phycisphaerae; order Phycisphaerales; family Zrk34; genus CAYWKS01. The sequence goes on along the minus strand of CAYYPN010000073.1, from coordinate 10,696 downwards.
CACACCCGCGGTGACCGCGAGCTTGGCCAGTAACGGCGCGCGTTCCGGGCGCCCCCCGGAAGTGGCGCCCGTTCCTCCCGGTTGCTGGGTGGAGTGGGTGACGTCGAAGCAGACGGGCACGCCGAAGTCCATCATGTCGGCCAGGCCCACGAAGTCGTTGACCAGTCGGTTGTAGCCGAAGAACGTGCCCCGCTCGGTCAGCATGATGCCGCCAGCGCTGGCTTCATGCAGTTTGGCCACCACGTTGGCCATTTCCGCCGGGCTCATGAACTGCCCCTTCTTGACGTTCACGGGTTTGCCCGTCGAAGCGGCGGCGACGAGCAGGTCGGTCTGCCGGCAGAGGAAAGCCGGCACCTGGATCAGGTCGGCGATCTTGCCGACCGCCGCGCACTGGCCCGGCTCGTGCACGTCGGTTGTCACGGGCACGTCCAGTTCATCCCGGACCTTTGCCAGCACTTCGAGTCCCGCCACCAGCCCGGGCCCGCGCGGTGATGCGATCGACGAACGATTCGCCTTGTCAAAGCTCGCCTTGAAGATGTACGGCAAACCCAGTTCGCCGCAGCGATCGCGCACCGCCCGACCGATCTCGACGCACTGCTCAACCGACTCGATGACACAAGGCCCGGCGATGATCGCCAGCGGCTTACCCGGACCCATGGTGATGTGGCCAACCTGCATGTTGTCTTCACCTGAAAGCTGTCATCTGAAAACCGACAACTACCTCGGCAACGCCAGGACCATGTTATCGCGATGGATGATTTCGTCATATGCCCGGCGGCCGAGGGTGGCTTCGAACTCGTCGCTGCGCCTGCCCTGGATCAGGCGGGTCTCATCCGAGTCGTAGTTGATCAGGCCCCGGGCCAACTCGCGGCCGCGCTGGTCGCGCACCACGACCACGTCGCCCTTGGCGAACTGGCCGATGATCTCGGTGATGCCGATGGCCAGCAGACTCGCGCCCTTTTCGGTCATCGCGGCGGCGGCGCCGTTGTCGACGGTGAGCGTGCCGGTCGGCCGGACGGTCATGCCGATCCAGCGTGAACGGCTTTCGAGCTTGCGGCCGGCGGGAACGAAGATCGTGCCGAGTTTCTCGCCGGACACCAGGCGGGTAACGATGTTCTCCTCGCGACCGTTGGCGATGATGGCGACCTCGCCGGCATCGGTCACGAGCCGCGCCGCCTCGAGCTTGGTGTGCATGCCGCCGGTGCCGAAGTCGCTCTTCTCGTTGAGCACCAGCGCGCGGGCTTCAAAGGCGTCGTGCACCATCTCCAGGTACTCGCCTTCACTGCCCTTCACGCCATCGACGACGCTGAGCAGCAGCAGCAGATCCGCCCGTAGGGCGTTGGTCAGCAGGGCCGCAAGGATATCGTTGTCGCCGACGCGGATTTCCTCGACGCTGACCGTGTCGTTCTCGTTGACGATGGGCACGGCATGCATCGCGTGCAATTCACCGATGCAGTTGCGAATGTTGAGGTAACGCTGACGGTCTTCGAAGTCCTGCCGCGTGACGAGCATCTGGGCGACGTGCCGACTGTGCGGCTTGAAAGCGTCATGCCAGCGACTCATCAAGCCCGATTGCCCGATCGCCGCGACCGCCTGAAGCTCGGCCACGTCGGCCGGTCGCTTGTCCAGACCCAGGGACTTGCGACCGACGCCGACCGCTCCGCTGCTGACAATGGTGACGTTGATGCCGCGCTCAGCAAGCTCGGCGACCTGATTGGCGATGGCGTTGAAGTATGCCTGGCTGATCCCGCCGGACGGTTCGGTCAGCAACTGCGAGCCGAGCTTGACCACGACGTTGCGGGCATGGGTGACAACGGACTGTCGCAAGGGGGTCGATGGCATGATGCACGCTTGGCAGGCAGAGGTCGCAGGCGGAGATTGTAATTCATCGGGCGGATCGTTGTGCGACCAGCGATTCGATCATCGCGGCGTGGCGCTCGGTGGCGCCCTGGTTGGCACGGATGACCGCGCGGCCGTTGGATGCCAGGGCCGCGGCACGATCATGGTTGTGCAGCAGATGCTCGACCGCCCCGCGCAGGGCCTTGGCTGACTGGACCTGCACGATGCCATCGCCTTCGAGCAGGCGACGCGTGGCGTCGGCGAAGTTCTCGGTGTGCGGGCCGACCACGACCGGCTTGCCGAGCGCGATCGGCTCGATCATGTCGCTGCCGCCCTGGTCACTGAACGTCCGGCCCACCACGACCACGTCGGCCAGGACGTAGGCGTCGGCCAGTTCGCCGAGCGTATCCAGCAGGAAACGCGGCGAATCCACCGAAGCGCCCGGTTGTGAACGTCGAGTGCATGGCGACAACGCCGCGGCGGCTTCCTCGAAACGTTCGGGCTTGCGCGGGGCCATGAGCAACTGAACGGGACGACCTGCGCCATCGGTCAGGCCCGCCAACGCCTCACGCAACAACGCCTCCTCCCCCATACCGGTTGACCCGCATACGACCCGCGGCAGGTCACTAGGGATGCCCATTGCCTGCGCCAGCGGCTGGGCGCCCGGGCGATCGTTAACGATCACCGCGTTGTCCCACTTCATCGTCCCGGTCACATCCACCCGGTCGTCTGGTGTGCCCAAGCCCCGGAAGCGCTCGGCGTAAGCCTCGTCCTGGACACACGCGCGGGTGAGACGGCCGAACATGCCCTTGACGACAAAGCGAAAACGCCGGTAGCCGCGGTAGCTGTGCTCGCTGAGGCGCCCGTTGATGACGATGACCGGGACATCGCGCCGTCGACAGGCAGCCACGAAGTTGGGCCAGACCTCCAGCTCGACCAGCGCGACAACGTCCGGCTGAATGCGATCGAGGAAGCGGCTCACGGCAAAGGTGAAGTCGAACGGATAGCGGACGACCTCGTTGCGGGCTTCGTAGAGTTGGCGGGCGCGGGCGATGCCGGTGTTGGTCGTGGCGCTGATGACGATGCGGGCGTCATCGCGGTAACGCTGGTTGAGCCGCTCGACCAAGCCGCGGATGGCGTTGACCTCGCCCACACTCACGGCATGGATCAGGATGGTCGGCCGATCGACCGGCGACAGGTGCGTGCGACCGAAGCGCGCCGCCCATTCCGTGCGGCCCTTACCCGTGCGGATCAGGTACCACAGCCACACCGGCGTGGTGATCAGCAGCCCCAACGCATAGACCAGGTCACGGAGCAGTGACATGGTGGGCATTGTACGATGTACCCGGCTCTTCGCTTGGAGACTCGCTCAGAACCGGCTTGATCCTCACGTGCCGACCTGTGACAGGTCAAGGTCGGGCAACATCGCGCCGTGCTCGATCAGGTTGTTGTGCAACTCGAAGCAACGGGTCAGATCGTGGCGGATGTGGCCGACCGTCGAATCGTCGAGGTAGCGGTGCAGGTAATCGCGGTAGACCGGGTGGGCGCAGTTGTCAATGATGCGGCGGGCGCGTTGCATGGGTCCGAGCCCGCGCAGGTCGGCCAGGCCCTGCTCGGTGACGACGATCTGCACGGAGTGCTCGTTATGATCGACGTGGCTGCACATGGGCACGATGGTGGAGATCTTGCCGGCCTTGGCGATGGACGGGCACATGAACATCGACAGGTAGGCGTTGCGGGTGAAGTCGCCGCTGCCGCCGATGCCGTTCATCATGTTCACACCCGCCACATGGGTCGAGTTGACGTGGCCGTAGATGTCGATCTCGAGCGCGGTGTTCATAGAGACCACGCCGAGTCGACGGATGACGCCGGGGTTGTTGGACAGCTCCTGCGGCCGCAGCACGATCCGTGGCCCGAACAGATCGAGGTTGTCGTAAATACGCTGGAGGTTGTCCTCGGTGACGGTCAGCGACGTGGCGCTGGCGCCCAGGAGCTTGCCCTCTTCCATCAGATCGACCAGCGCATCCTGATAAACCTCGGAATACATGTAAAACGGCGGGATATCCGGGTCGGCGCCCAGACCCTGCATGACCGCGTTGGCGACGTTGCCCACACCCGACTGCAACGGCAGGAACTCGACGGGAATTCGACCGGTCCGCATCTCGTCCAGCAGGAACCTGACCACGTGCCCGGCGATGCGCTGACTGCCCTCGTCGGCCGGCGTAAACGGCGTGACACCGTCTTCTTCGTCGTTCTCGACGACTGCGACGATCTTGTCGGGATCGACCTGCACATACGGCTGGCCGATCTTGGTCAGCGGGTCGTAGATCGGGATGGGCCGACGATCCGGCGGCGGCGGGAGAATGAAGATGTCGTGCATCTCCTGAAGCCGGGTCGTGTGATGGCGGTTGACCTCGACGATGATCTTCTGGGCGTGCTTGAGATAGGTCGGCGACCCCCCCACGGACGTGGACAGATAGATGCGACCTTCGGGCGTGACGTCGACGGCTTCGACCACGGCGAAGTTGATCTTCCCGAAGAACCCGAACGCCACGGTCTGCGGCACATGGGACAGGTGCATGTCGACAAACTGGCATTGCTGCTCGTTGATCCGCTGGCGAAGCGCCTTGGAGGATTGGTACGGGCTGCGCCAACTGATGGCGTCGGCGTTGGCCAGGGCGTCGTCGAGGCTCTTGCCGGTCGAAGCGCCGGTGAGGGCGCGAATCTGGAAGGGCTTGTCCTGGTCGTGCAGTTCCCGGGCACGGGCGGCCAGCGCGGTGGGGACGGCCTTGGCCGAGCCCGCGGGCGTGAACCCGCTGAACCCAACCGTCGCGCCGTTGGGGATGAGCTTGGCCGCCTCCTCGGCGGTAAGCGTGGGGAAGGTACCGGCCATCGTGGTCATCGCACACACTCCGTGGTCTTCGTATTGGATGGGCCTCGCAGCGGCCGGTCCGCACGCATCCGGACCAGCTCGCCCGCGGCAAGGGTCTGCTTTCCGGTCGGCGTGTCGAGCAACAGCCGACCCCGATCATCGAGTCCGAGGATGGTGCCGGCGTGCACGCGGCCGCCGAGTTCTTCGCATCGCACCGCATGCCCGACCCACGCCAGACGCTGGCGGATCGGTTCAAGCCTGTCGGTGATGCCATGCGTATCGTAGGCCTGCAGCGTTCGGCCGAGCCGGTCGTACAAACGTTGGCGTAACGCGGTCATGTCGATGTCGTGGCCCAGCTCGGCGGCCAGGCTCGTCGCGGGATAACGCAGGTCATCCCCCAACGATCGAACCGGGAGGTTGGCGTTGAGGCCGATGCCCACGAGCACGACGGGCCGTTGGGTCGCATCAAACTGGCAAAGGATGCCGCAGACTTTGCGGTGGTTGACCAACAGATCGTTGGGCCACTTGATCGACACGTCCAGATCGACCAGCGACTCGATCGTCTGCGCGACGGCCAGACCCGCCGCCAACGGCATCGCGACATAGTGGTCGGCAGCCCGGGTGACCGGCCAGGCGATCGTCAGCCACACGCCCCCGCGCGGGGAATGCCAACGCCGACCGTGGCGACCCACACCGGCGGTCTGTTCGGTCGCGGTGACCCACAACGGACCGGTCGGCGCGGCGGCGTCTTCCGAAAGACCATGCCACACCCGCAGCGCCTGGGCGCTGGTCGAGTCGATCCGGTCGTGATGCTCGCATCGAAACATGGTCGTCAACCGCAAAGGACGCAGAGCATGCTGAGCCCTTAATCGGGTGTTCTGCCTGTCCTATGTCTCAGCGCTCTCCGCGTTTTCCGCGGTAATGATTTACCCGAGGCTGGAGAGCAAAACGCCTGCCGCGACGGCCGAGCCGATCACACCGGCGACGTTGGGGCCCATGGCATGCATGAGCAGGTAGTTCTGGGGGTCTTCTTCCTGGCCGACGGTATGAACGACCCGCGCAGCCATGGGAACGGCCGACACACCGGCCGCGCCGATCAGCGGGTTGATCTTCTCCTTGCTGAGCAGGTTCATCAGCTTGGCGAACAGCACACCGCTGGCCGTGGCCAGGGCGAACGCGGCGATGCCGAGGATGAAAATACCGATCGTCTGCATGGTCAGGAAGCTCGACGCCTGCGTCTTGGCTCCGACGGTCACGCCCAGGAGGATCGTGACGATGTCGATGAACGCGGTCTGGGCCGTCTTGGCCAGACGATCGGTCACCAGTGACTCGCGCAGCAGGTTGCCGAAGAAAAGCATTCCGAGCAGCGGCAGCGCGCCCGGCGCGATGAACGCCGTCAGCAGAAACCCGACGATCGGGAAGATGATCTTCATCCGCTTGGACACGTTTTTCGGCGGGTCCATACGGATGACGCGCTCGGCCTTGGTCGTCAGCAGCCGCATGATCGGCGGCTGGATGATCGGGACCATCGCCATGTAACTGTATGCCGCCAGCGCGACCGCGCCGAGCAGATGCGGCGCGAGTTTGGTGCAGGTGAAAATCGCGGTCGGACCGTCGGCCCCGCCGATAATGCCGATCGACCCGGCTTCGTTCATCGTGAACCCGAGCGCCAGAGCGCCGAGCAACGCCCCGAAAATCCCGAGTTGCGCCGCGGCGCCGAGCAGAATCGTCTTCGGCCGCGCCATCAGCGGACCGAAATCCGTCAATGCCCCGACGCCCAGAAAAATCAGCGGCGGATAGAACCCCGCCAGCCCGACACCCGCGAACAGCCACCAGAACACCGACGCATTCGTCGGGTCCTGCCTGGCCTGCGACCAGACCTGTGGATAACGATCGCCCTCGGTGCGCTCGCCGATGTAGATGGTGCGGCCCTGACCGATATCCAGGGTACCGGGAGCCTGGAAATCATCGGGAACGCGGGTGCTGTACAACGCGTGGGTGTTGACCATGACCACCTGGTCGCTCGCCATCCATCGCAGCAGGTCTTCGTGCGTCACGCCGGGGTCGGTTTCGTGCAGTTCCGTTCCCGGTTCAAGGGTCAGGTTGCCGGATTGGATCGTGTCGACGGCATAGTAGTGCAGCTCGTGCGGACTGACCGGGCCATCGTAGACGCCGAGGCTGAGCTTGGCGGTGTCGTAGGGGATGTTGCCGATGAGGATGCCGAAGCCGATCGGCACCAGCAGCAGCGGCTCAAACTTTTTAACGATGGCCAGGAAGATGAACAGCAGGCCAATGCCGATCATCACCAGGTTGCCCCATTGCACCTGGCCGAAGCCCGAGTCGAAAAAGTAGTTGGTGAAGGTGTCGATCATTCAAATTCCGCCAGCATTTGGCCCTGGGTGACGCTGTCGCCGGGCTTGACGTGGACGGTCTTGATCCTGCCCGCGGCGGGGGCGGCGATGTTGGACTCCATTTTCATCGCCTCCATGACCATGATGACCTGGTTCTCGGTGACGTCGTCACCGGCATTGACGTTGACCTTGGTCACGTTGCCGCCGATCGGCGCGACGATCTGCTTACCGCCGCCGCCATCGGAAGGCGTCGGCGCGGGCGCCGCGGGCTTGGGCGCGGCCGGGGCCGACGAGGTGCTGGACAAAGACGCGGACGGCGCGGGCCGGCTGACCTGGCCTTGCGGCGGGGGCGGCGTGCCGTTGGTTTCCAGGAACTCGACCTCGACTTCGTAGGTCTTGCCTTCGACAGTAATCCGCATCTTCATGATGAACGTTTCCTCGACTGGAAGTTATGTGACGTCTGGACATCAACGCGACCGCGCTCGGCCCAGTTGCCGCGTCGGTCGGCGTAAAGGAATCGAACGCGGCGCACGCGCACCGGCGTGCCACACGCCGCCGCGGCCGCCGCACTGAGCACCACGATCAGGTTCGGATCCTCCACCGGCTCCGCCGCCGCCGCGGGAGCCGGTTCCGGAGCCGCTGCAGAGGCTGGGGCGAGTAGCTCGGACAGCTTGCGAATCAGCACCAGCGACAGTCCGACAAGGATCAGCGCCCCGAAAACGACAGTCATACCCACAACCATGAACACCAGGCCACGGCTGATGTCGGTGGTTTGTGCCAATGTCAGGATGCTGCAGGTCACGTGTTACTCCGTGAGGTCGCGTCGTTCTTCGCTGCGCGGCGATCGACCGCTGAACAACGATTAAAGCGGCATCAGGCCGTGCTTCTTGGCCGGGCGTTGGTCGCGCTTGTGCTGGAGGGTTTCGAGGGCCATGGCCAGGTAACGCCGCGTGTCGGCCGGTTCGATGATGTCGTCGACCATGCGACGTGCGGCGGCGACGTAAGGCGTGCTGAACGTGCGGCGATACTCCTCGATGAGTTCGGCCCGCCTGGCCGCCTTGTCTTCCGCCGCTTCGATCTCTCGCCGGAACACGACCCCGGCCGCGCCTTCGGCGCCCATGACCGCGATCTCGGCGCTGGGCCAGGCTGCGACGCGGTCGGCGCCCATCGCCTTGCCGCACATCGCCAGGTAAGCCCCGCCGTAGGCCTTGCGGACGATCACGCTGATCTTGGGCACGGTCGCGGCGCTATAGACGAACAGCATCTTCGCCCCGTGGCGGATGATGCCGCCGTATTCCTGCTGTACGCCGGGCATGAACCCGGGTACGTCGACCAGTGTCACCAGCGGGATGTTGAACGCATTGCAGAAGCGGATGAACCGCGAGCTCTTATCCGAGGCGTCAATGTCCAGGCAGCCGGCCTTGACCTTCGGCTGGTTGGCGATGATGCCGACGGTGCGGCCCATGATGCGGCCGAATGCCACGATGATGTTCTGGGCGAAGTTGGACTGTATTTCCAGGTAATCGCCGAAGTCGACGATGCGGCGGATGACCTCGTGCATGTCATACGCCTGTTTTGGATCGGCCGGCACGACGTCGTTGATGGTCTTGTCGAGTTCGACGTGATCGTCCAACGTCTCGACGCGCGGCGGGTCTTCCATGTTGTTCTGCGGAAGAAAGCTCAGCAGCTTCTTGCAGATGTCGATGGCGTGCTGGTCGTCGTCGGCGATGAAGTGAACCACACCCGAGTAGTTCATCTGGGCTTCCGGTCCGCCGAGCTGCTCGGCGGTGACATCTTCGCCGGTCACTTGTTTGATGACCGACGGGCCGGTGATGAACATCTGCGACTGGCGGGTCTGGATGATGAAGTCGGTCAGGGCCGGGCTGTAGGCCGCCCCACCGGCGCAGGGTCCGCAGATCAGCGAGACCTGCGGCACGACGCCGGACAGCAATACGTTGTAGTAGAACACGTCGCCGTAACCGGCCAGGGAGTCGATGCCCTCCTGAACGCGGGCGCCGCCGGAGTCGTTGACGAAGACGAACGGCGAGCCGCTCTTCAACGAGCCCTTCATCATCTCGACGATCTTGGCGCAATGAATCTCACCCGCCGCGCCACCGGCGACGGTGAAGTCCTGGCTGGCCAGGTGGATCAAACGACCGTCGACCGCACCGGCGCCGGTGACCACGCCGTCGGCGGGCAGGTCCTTGTCGGCCATGCCGAACTGCGTGCAGCGGTGCTGGGCGAAGGCGAACATCTCCTGGAAGCTGCCATGATCGAGCAGCAGGTCGGTGCGCTCGCGGGCGGTGAGCTTACCGGCCTTGTGCTGCTTGTCGATGCGGGCCTGGCCGCCGCCCAACTGAAGCTCCGCCTTGCGCTGCTCCAGTTCGGCGATCTTGTCCGCCATGGTCATGCGTTTGCGTTCTGCCGGTTCCGGCATGGCACATCCTTCGGGTTAATGCTGAGGTTGGCAAAGCTCGGTCAACACGCCGCAGCTCGACTTGGGATGAAGGAAGGCGATCCGCGTGTGGTGCGCGCCGACACGCGGGGTTTCGTCGATCATTCGCACACCTTCATCCTTGAGCTCGGCGATGCGGGCTTCAATGTCGTCGACCGTGTAGGCCACATGGTGCAGGCCCTGTCCCCGCTTCTCAATGAACGCGGCAACCGTGCTCGACGGATCGGTCGGCTCGAGCAGTTCCAGTCGCACATCCGCGATTTTGAAAAACCCGACCTTGACCTTCTGATCGGCAACGACCTCTTCGCCTTCGAAGACTGCGCCGAGGGTGTTCTCGTAGAACGGACGCTGCTCGTCGATGCTGGAGACGGCGATGCCGATGTGGTTGATGGATTTCACGGGTTGCATATCGAATCGACTCCTTGTTCGGAGTTTGCCGCGGGTGTATTCACCCGGGGCTAAATGGTTACACCTGGTAGGCTTCCTGGTACTCGCCGAAGACGCCGCGAAGGACGCCGCAGATTTCGCCGATGGTGCCGTAGTTGCGCACCGCGTCGAGGATCGGGGGCATGAGGTTATCCGAACCTTCGGCCGCCTGCTTCAACTCACCCAGCGCCTTTTCGACGGCCGCGTTGTCACGCTCGCCCTTGATTTTGGCGATCTTGTCCATCTGCTGCTGGCGGACGGCTTCACTGACCTGGAAGATTTCCACATCGGGGTCCTTGTCCGAGGTGTACTTGTTGACGCCGACGATGACGCGCTTCTTGTCTTCGATGCTCTTGCCGTATTCGTAGGCGGCCTGTTCGATCTGGCGTTGAACAAAGCCGTTCTCAATCGCGGTGACCACGCCGCCCATGTCATCGATCTGTTTGATGTACTGCTCGGCCTCGGCTTCGATGCGATCGGTCATGGATTCGACGGCGAAGCTGCCGGCCAGCGGGTCGATGGTGTTCGCCACGCCCGATTCCTCGGCGATGATCTGCTGGGTCCGCAGGGCGATGGTCACCGACTCCTCGGTCGGCAAAGCCAGGGCCTCGTCACGGCTGTTGGTATGCAGGCTCTGGGTCCCGCCGAGCACGGCCGACAGGGCCTGGATGGCGACGCGGACGATGTTGTTGTCCGGTTGCTGGGCGGTGAGGGTCACCCCGCCGGTCTGCGTGTGGAAGCGGAGCATCATGC
>CAYYPN010000072.1:0-10753 GCA_964473545.1 uncultured Planctomycetaceae bacterium | reverse complement strand
AACCCGGGCCGGTTGTACCAGTCGGATCGCCGGGTGGGGTGAGTCGCCGCAGAGAACGCGGCGGTCGCGGAAAGGCAGGCAGGGGTTTTCGGTTTTCAGGATAGACGCCGACGTTGCGTTTTGACGTGGATTGGCCTGAAATCTGAAATCTGAAAACCATATCTCCCCTCCCCATCATCACGTCGCCGCACACGCCGCGATTGGATCAGTTCCATCCCAGGGCGAAGAACAGGATCGTGAACGCGAGGTCGGCGATGATGATCGAGACGATCGAGTGGACGACGGTCATGGTGGTGGCGCGACCGACGCCGGCGGCGCCGCCGCTGACCCGCAGGCCGTTGTAGCAGGCGATCAGGCCGATGAGGTTGCCGAACACGCAGGCCTTGATGATGCCGGTGATGAAGTCCGACAGGTTGGCCTGGTTGAGCGTGTTGTTGTAGTAGACGCCCCACGGGATATCGAGCACGGTCACGCCGATGACCGCCCCGCCGCCGATGGCGATGACGTCGGCGAAGATCGCCAGCACGCCCAACCCGATCACCGTCGCCACCACCCGAGGCAGGACGAGGAACCGCACGGGGTTCAGGGCCATCGCTTCCAGCGCTTCGATCTCCTCGCCCACGACCATGGTGCCCAGTTCCGCGGCGATCGACGCCCCGGCGAAACCGGTCAAGACGATCGCCGAGATCAAGGGGCCCAGCTCGCGCAGCACCGCGATGGCGTTGATGCTCGCCACCTGGTCGGTTGCCGAGTAATCCTCGAGCGGCGGGGCCATCTGGAACACGAGGATGAACCCGATGCAGCCGCTGACCAGCGTGATGATGCCGACGCTGCGCACGCCCACGCGGACCAGTTGCTGGTACACCGCCATCCAGCCGAAGCGGACCTTGCCGACCAGGCAAAGCAGGACCCAGAAATTGACGCGGGCAAACATTTCGGCCAGCCCGCCGACGTAATCGAGCAGGTCGAGCACCACCGCGCCCGTGCGATCGAGCGTGGCGATGAACTTCGAATCCCGGGACATGTCCGCATCGAACTGGGTCATGGCGGCGCTCCGATTACGGCACCCATCCGGCGACTCGGCGTCAGGCGCTGACGGCGGCCTGCTTGTCGTCGACGATGTCGAAGACCATGTCCAGGCGGGCGATCTCGAAGATGCTGCGCACCTTGGCCTGCAGCCCGCACAGCACCATGCGCCCGCTGTTCTTGCGTTGCTGCTGGAAGGCCTCGACGAGCGTGGCCACGCCGGACGAGTCCATGTAGGGCACATCGGTCAGGTCCACGACCAGGCGTCCGGGTTTGCGGGCGGCGATGGCCAGCAACTCGTGCCGCAGGGCCGGCGAACTGGAAAGATCGATCTCACCGCCGAGCGCGACGTACACGCCGTCGGCAAGGTCTTCGGTGTTTTGAATGACCTGTGGGTCGTCGTTCATGATTGGCTCGCCCCTGGCTTGGCGGTTGATGGCGAATCGGTCGAGGCGGTGGTCTTACTCATCACCAGCCGCATCCCGCCCTCGTCGCGTTGCGTGTAGGTTACCTGATCCATGACCTGGCGGATGATGTGCACGCCCAGCCCGCCGGGTCGCACATCGTCCAGGTCGCGCCCGCGGATGGCCGTGGGGTCAACCTGTCGGCCGCGATCCTCAACGGCGATGGTGAAGCCGGGGTTGCCGGCGGCGTCGCCCATGCGGACCTTGACCCAGATCGGCTGGTCGGTCGCGCCGTCGTAACCGTGGCGCATCACGTTGGTCACCGCTTCGTCGACGGCCAGGCTCACCTGCCCGCACGTCGCGTCGTCCAGCCCGACCTTGTGGGCGATCACGTCCACCACCGCCCGCACCACGCAAAGGTACTTCGGGTCGCTGTCGATGCGTACCTCAATCACGTGATGCTCGTCGGCGCCGGCGGTCATGGCGCAGCCTCGCCGAGGGGCAGATCGTTCGGATCGTTCGCGTAAGCCTCGGCCCAGCGGTCGACCGCGGCCATCCGCTGGTGCGGCGGGTCGTAAGGCGAATACCCCTTGCGCTCGCCGGTGATTTTTCCCAGGGCGATGATCGCGTACATCCGAACCGCCGGGTCGTCCGAGTCGAGCTGGGCGATCAACTGGGGTACGGCACCGGCGTCGCGCATCTCGCCGGCGCGCTGGATGGCGTAGATCTTGGAAGCCGGGTCGGCCGACTCGAACCCGCCCTCGGCGGCGCGCGGGGGTTGGCAGGCGAGGCACGAAAGCATCGCCGCAACGACAACCGCTCCGGTCAACACCCGCAACCCGACCCAGTGCAAGTGGCTCGACATCGCCGATATCTTAGGCTTGTGCGGGCGATTGAGAAAGGGCCGCGTTGTCAGTCGGCGCGGCCGCGACTAACATCGGGCTTTTGCGGAAAGTCTGACATGACCGCATCCACCCCGCCCACCGACAGCGCCCCGACGGACCCCGGCCTCGCCCATGACGAGGTCGTCTGCGTGCTCGACTTCGGGTCGCAGTACGCCCAGCTCATCGCCCGGCGGGTGCGCGAAGCCGGCGCGTTCAGCCTGCTGTGTCATCATGCGACCCCCGCCGACGAACTGGCCAGGCTCAACCCCAAGGGCATCATCCTCTCCGGCGGGCCGGCCAGCGTGTACCAAGACAACGCCCCGAGATGCGACCCCGAACTCTTCGACAAGCTGCCGGGCGTCCCGGTGCTGGGCATCTGCTACGGGATGCAGATGGCCTGTCACCTACTCGGTTGCGATATCCAAGCCGCCCAATCGCGTGAATACGGCCGGGCCCAGCTCAGCATCGCCGACCGCAGCGACCTGCTGGCCGGGCTGCCCGAAAACACCACCGTCTGGATGAGCCACGGCGACCAGGTCAGCGCCATCGACGGCCAGCTCCAGTCGCTCGCCGCCACGCCAACCTGTCCCTTCGCGGCGGTGCGCCATGTTGATCGGCCGTTCTTCGGGGTGCAGTTCCATCCCGAAGTCACCCACACGCCCCACGGCGTCGATATCCTCCACAACTTCCTCTACAACGTCTGCGGCTGTCGCAATACCTGGCGCATGACCGACTTCATGGAACGCCAGGTCGACCTGGTCCGCCGGCGCGTCGGCAACGACCGGGTCATCTGCGGCTTGAGCGGCGGTGTCGATTCCTCCGTTGTCGCCGCGCTGCTGGCCAAGGCCATCGGCAACCAGCTCACCTGCATCTTCGTCGACAACGGCCTGCTCCGGAAAAACGAAGCCCAACTTGTCGAGCAGACTTTCCGCGATCACTTCCAACTCGACCTGCGCGTGATCGATGCGAGCAAGGACTTCCTTGCCGATCTGCGGGGGATTGAAGACCCGCAGGAAAAGCGCCGCCGCATCGGCCACCGGTTCATCGAAGTGTTCAAGGCTGCCAGCGATGACATCGAGGGCGCCAGGTACCTTGCCCAGGGCACGCTCTACCCCGACGTCATCGAGTCGGGTCACGGTTACAGCGGCGCCGCGGCCAACATCAAGCTGCACCACAACGTCGGGGGCCTGCCCGAAGAACTGGGCTTCGAACTGATCGAGCCGTTGCGCGATCTGTTCAAGGACGAGGTCCGCAAGCTCGGCGAGGTCCTGGGGCTGCCGGAGGGGTTGGTCTGGCGTCATCCGTTCCCCGGGCCGGGGCTGGCCGTGCGATGCCTCGGGCCGGTCAGCGCTGACAAGCTGGACATCCTGCGCGACGCCGACGAGATCCTGCTCGAAGAGATCACCGCCAACCACCTGTATCGCTCGACCAGCCAGGTTTTCGCGGTGCTGCTGCCGGTCAAGAGCGTGGGCGTGATGGGCGATGGCCGCACGCATGAGCAGGTCGTCGCCATCCGGGCCGTCGAGACCCAGGACTTCATGACCGCCGACTGGGCGCGGATCCCCTACGACGTGCTGGCGACGATCAGCAACCGCATCATCAACGAGGTCCGCGGCGTCAACCGGGTCGTTTACGACATCTCCAGCAAACCGCCCGCGACGATCGAATGGGAATAAAGTCCCGGCGATAAGAATCGCCGGCTACCACTTGCTGCTTGATGCCCGGACGGCACGTTATCCGGACGCACATGTAAATCGTGTCAGATCTTGGGCCGATGAATAAGGTGGAGGCGTTGATGAGTCGCCCTCGTCACGAACACCTGAAGGTCTGGCGCGACGCCATGCGGCTGGTGCGGCGGGTGTATGCGGTGACCAACCACTACCCGGCCGCGGAGAAGGCGGGGCTGGTGTCGCAGATGCGCCGTGCGGCGATCGGCATCCCCGCGAGGATCGCCGACGCCACGGGCGCAGCCGACCCCCGGAAGTTTCTCGACGCCCTGCAGCAGGCCCGCGGGGCCGTACGCGAGTTGGAAACCCTCGAAGTGCTCAGCCGGCAACTGCACATGGTCGGGCCCTGGCGGACGTGGTCGCTGCGCCACGCGCTGCGGCGGTACGGTCTGCTGCTGGCGAGCGAAGCCGACACCCTGGCACAATCCATCGAACAGGCCCAGGTCATGCAGAGCGCGGTGCCGACGTTTCGTTTCCGCCGCGCCGCGTGAACTGCAAACCCGGGCCCAGCGACTAAGATAGGGTCATGACGATCGGCCTCAGCCTGGTCCTGTGTGCATTGCTCGCGGCCGCCCCGCCGCTGACCGAATCCCAACGGACGGCGGTCGAGGACGTGACCGACCGCGCGCCGAACATCGACGAGGCCGGCCTGTACGCCCTGCTCAACAACGCCTCGACCTGGCCGACGAAGATCGACCCACTGCTTCCGGGGGCGCGCCTTCCCGACATCGATCAGCTTCGCAATCAACCGGCCAACACGCGCGGCGAGATGTTCATCATCGACGGCCGCCTGGAAAGCATGGCGCCGCCTGCCCTGTACAGCCCGGCGCGCTATCTCAGCCAGCCGGGCTGGGACAACGTCGAGGTCTGGCACGTTCGACTGGACAACGGCGGGTTGGCGATCCTCTGCCTGACCGACCCGCCCGACGTTGCGGGCCAGGCGGTCAACGGCCAGCGCGTGCCGACGATCGAAAACCTGACGGTGCGCGTGCCGGCCCGGTTCTACAAGCTGCTCAACACGCCGGGCCAGGACGGCACGTGGCGAACCTACCCGGTCTTCGTCGGGCATTCGGCTCGCATCACCGGCGGGACCGGCCCGTCGCAAGAAGACGACGATGGTTTCAATGCCATCCCCTACGCTGCGCTGTTCGGCGGGGTGATTGTCATGCTGCTGATCTTTGGTTACATACGGGCCAGGTCGAAGCGCCCGTCGCCGCTGGCCGCGCGATTGGAGCGGGCCCACGCCCAGGCCCAGGCCGAGGTCGAACCGGTTCGCACGGACCTGCCCGGGGACCCGGCCGCGGCACTGACGACCCTGGCTGACGAACACGACCACGGCCCGCCCCCGGAAGGGTCACCGGCCTTCGACTCGAATAAGGAGCCCGACGCGCATGGCGATCGTTAAAGTCACGCTGCCCCATCATGGCTACGATGTGATCGTCGAGCCGCACGTGCTGGAGCGACTCGGCCCCATCGTCCACGACCGCGCCCCGCACAGGCGCTGCGCTCTGGTCGCCGATGCCACGGTCTACGGCCACCACGGCGCATCATGCATCGCCAGCCTGCGGGACGCCGGCTACGAGGTGCTGGTTCATGCCCTGACGCCCGGCGAGGAACACAAGACCCTCGACACCGTGCGCGAGGCTTACGACGCCCTGCTGGAAGCGCGCATGGAACGGCGCACGCCGATCCTCGCCCTCGGCGGCGGGGTTACCGGCGACACGGCCGGGTTCGTCGCCGCGACCTACCTGCGGGGTGTGCCGTTCGTACAATGCCCGACAACTCTGCTGGCCATGGTCGACGCCAGCGTCGGCGGGAAGGTCGGCGTCAACGTGCCCCAGGGCAAGAACCTCATCGGCGCTTTCCACCAGCCCGTGGCGGTGGTCATCGACCCGGTCGTGTTGCACACGCTGGACGAGCGCGAGGTGCGGTGCGGCCTGGCCGAGTGCGTCAAACATGGCGTCATCCGGGACGAAACGCTGTTCGACTGGACCGCGGACCACCTCGACGCCATCGCGAAACGCGACGCCGACGTGTTGACCGAACTGATCGCCCGCAACGTCGCGGTCAAGGCGGCGGTGGTCATGGAAGACGAAAAGGAATCGGGCGTCCGCGCCCACCTCAACTTCGGCCACACCTTCGCCCACGCCATCGAGGCGACCAGCGGGTACGGCCGCATCCAGCACGGCGAAGCGGTGAGCCTGGGCATGGTCGCCGCGACCCGCCTGGCCGTCGACGCCGACCGCTGCCCCCCGGAAGTTCTGGATCGACTGGTCAAGCTGCTCAAAGCGATCGGGCTGCCCGTGCAGGCCGAGTTGGCCCCGGTGGATGAACTGATCGCAGCCATGCGACTGGATAAAAAGGTCGCCGACGACCGCATCCGCCTGGTCCTGCCCGAACGCATGGGCGCGGTCACCGTCGCCGACGATGTTGACGACGACGCCATTCATGCCGCGTGGGAGACGATCCGGGCAAGTTGACGATGGGAGCGGCGGCGGGCCGGCTGCGCAATCGTCAGACCGGATCGTTGTTTTTCAATCTTGCGACCAGCGGGTACGGCCGCATCGAGCACGGCGAAGCGATAAGCCCGAGTTGATCCGCTCAACGCCGGCGACGGCGGATCAGCACCATCGCCGACAGCCCCAGCAGTGCCGCGCTTGCCGGCTCGGGGATAAACTCACCCGACTCGATCGGCCGGCCGAAGGGACTGTCGGTTTCGCTCGACGCCAGGCCAACCGGCGTGGGGTTCGGCGCACCGCCGCCCGGTCGCAGATCGTTAAAGCCGGTCTTAAGGGTCAGTTCCCGGCCACCGCTGGCCGTCAGGTCCAGGATCCCCCCTTCGCCCCCGCTACCGCTCGGCGGAGACGTTGACTTGCGAAAGCATCACGTTGCCCGAGCCGCTGCGGAAGCCGGCCAGGTCGAGGGTGACGTAGGTGTAGCCGACTGCATTAAGCCGCGTGACGATGGCTTCGCGCTGTTCGATGGCCGCGGGCAGTTGGTGCGTGGGGACCTCGATGCGGGCGACGGTTTCGTGGTGCCGCACGCGGAAGCCCCGGAAGCCGAGCTCACGCAGCGCATCTTCCGCCTGCTCGATCATGTGCAGTCGTTCGGGGGTCACGGTCGTGCCGTAGGGGATACGACTGGCCAGACACGCCGCGGCGGGTTTGTCGGCGTTGGGCAACTGCAAATGTTCGGCAATGATGCGAACCTCGGCCTTGCCCAGGCCGGCTTCGAGCAACGGGCTGACGATGCGGTTTTCCTTCGCCGCGTCGAGGCCCGGGCGATGGTCGCCCAGGTCGTCGGCGTTGGTGCCGTTGGCGATGAACGTGATGCCGCGATCGTCGGCCAGCGTCCACAGCGAGGCGTAAAGGTGCGACTTACAGAAGTAGCACCGGTCGCCGGCGTTGGCCTGGTAATTCGGATCGTCCTGTTCCCCAGGCTGAACCTCGATGAGTTCAAGGTCAAGTTGTTGGGCGATGGCGCGGGCTTCGTCGAGTTCGTGGCGCGGCAGGGAAGCCGAGTCGCCCACTACGGCCGGGGCGCTGGCCTTGCCGAGGGTGCGGCGGGCGGCGGCGGCGACCACCGTTGAATCGACCCCCCCGCTGTAGGCGGTGAGCATGCGGCCGCGCGGCGCGATCACCGCGGCCAACCGATCCATGAGTTGTTGGGCGCTATTCGTCACGTCGACACTGTAGGACGACCCTCACGGCGATACAATGACCAACATGGCAAGGTACCTCCTGATGGCGGCGGTGATTCTGGGGTGTGCGGCGGCGTCGCAGGCCCAGCCCACAGTCACCGAGGAACGCTGGTCGGTCGTGCTGCTGCAGGGCCAGCCCGCCGGGCACAACGTCACGCGCATCGTCGAAGACGCCGATCGGATCGTGACGGAAACCCATCTCGAGATCGCCGTCGGCCGCACGGGCCAGACCATCCACATCGCCACGGACTCGTCGTTCACCGAGACCGCCGACGGCCGGCCGATCGAAGCACAGACCACGATGGACATGGGTCTGATGAAAATGACGACGCACGTGCGTTTCGAAGACGACAAGCTCGTGAAGACGATCACGCAGGCCGGCCAGAGACGCACGGTCACGCTCGACGCGCCGGACGCGCTGTGGATGACGCCGATGGAGGTTGCCCGGTATACCGAAGCGAAGCTCGCCGCCGGCGACCCGAACTTCAGCTACACGATGTTCAATCATGCCCAGACGTTCGACCTGGAAACCGTCAGCGCCCGGGTCATCGGCGACGAGACGATTGACGTGTTCGGCAGGACCGTGCCCGCGACGCACCTGAACGTCCGCATGAGCAGCCAGCCCGCGCTGGAGCTGGATGTCTGGGTCGATGCCGAGGGCAACGAGTTGAAAAGCGCGGTCGACATGGGCGGCATTCAACTGCAGATGGTCGCGGCGGACAAGCAGTTGGCCCTGGCGAAGAAGGCTCCGCCGGAACTGCTGGCCGACACGCTCATTCATCTCGACCAGCCGATCGCCAACCCCCGGCAGTTGACCCGGGCGACGTATCGCCTGTCCGTCGATGAAGGCGAACTGCCCGACCCGCCCGAGTCGACAGCCCAGGATGTCAGGCGAATCGACAAGCGCACGGTTGAGATCACCATCGACACGCAAGCCGCGCCCGCCAACCCGGCCGGTCCGCCGCCGAAGCTCATCCATTCGGCCATGGCCGACGGGCGTGACGAGAAGGTCATCGCGCTGGCCCGACGGGCCGTCGAGGGCGCGGGTGACGCGCGGCGCGATCGCGCCGAGGCGATGCGCCGGTTCGTTTACGACTACGTCAACGACAAGCACCTGGGCGTCGGCATGGCGACGGCCGGCGAAGTCGCCCGCACACGCCAGGGCGATTGCACCGAGCATGCGGTGTTGCTTGTGGCGATGCTGCGGGCCGCGGGCATACCCAGCCGCATGGCCTCGGGGGTGGCTTACGTCCAAATGAACGGCCAGCCCCTGTTCGGCTACCACGCCTGGGCGCAGGCCTGGCTGGACGGCCAGTGGGTCGACCTTGACGCGGCGCTGTCGCCGGACGAGGCGTTCGACGCCACGCACATGCTGTTGTCGACCAGCGACCTGGCCGATGGCACGTGGGCCAACGACCTGGTGCAGATGGCCACCACGATCGGCCGCCTGCGGATCGACCCCGCCCCCGGAAACCCCGGGAATTGACCCAACCGATGTCCCTCGCACTTTGCACCACGATCACCAAGCCAAGGGCCGCCCCCGGAACCCCGGCCTTGCCCTTGCCGATGCAGAGGGGCTTCCCTTCCGGGGGCCGGGCAACGGTCCTCAGCATCGCGGTCGCCGCGTGCGGGAAACCACGGCTATTATCGTCAGAATCGCCATCTCGCCGGTGCCATCTGCCTGACACTCCTACGCCGGAATCTGTATGAACGACCCGATTCGTCACATCCTCGCTGAACTGGTCGCCGGCCGGCTCGACGTCGATCGTGCCGCCGCCCAACTCCAGGCAGCCCAGCCGGTCGAGGATCTGGGCTTTGCCAGTGTCGATCATGATCGACACGACCGTTGCGGGGCGGCGGAGGTTATCTTCGCCGCGGGCAAGACGCCGACGCAGGTCGTCGCCATCGCCCGCAGCCTCGTCGATCGGCGTGGCTGGGTCCTGGTCACGCGGGCCAACGAAGATCATGCCGCCGAGTTGACCCGGGCCTTCGATCAGGTCGACCTCGGCACGCGCGGGCAGACGCTGCTGGTCGGCCAGGCCCCCGACCCCGCCGGCACGTCCGTGCCCATCATCACCGCCGGCACCAGCGACGAACCGGTCGCCGAAGAAGCGGCCATGACGTTTGCCGCCCTGGGCCAGCGTTGCCACCGGGTCAATGACGTGGGCGTGGCCGGGGTGCATCGGCTGCTGCGTCGCAAGGCCGAACTCGACGGCGCGGGCGCGATCGTCTGCATCGCCGGCATGGAAGGCGCCCTGCCCAGCGTGGTCGGCGGACTGGTCAGCGTCCCGGTCATCGCCGTGCCTACCAGCGTCGGCTACGGCGCGGCCATGGGCGGGCTGGCGGCGCTGATGGGCATGCTCACCAGTTGTGCCGCAGGCGTGAGCGTCGTCAACATCGACAACGGCTTCGGCGCCGCCTACGTCGCCACACTCATCCAACGTCAGACCGACGGGACTCGCTCTCCAAGCCGGACCTGAGCGAAGCGAAGGTCCGGGTCCCCTCGCATGCCCCCGCTTGCCAAACCCCCCGTTCCCCGCCACACTGTCACCCCCGGAACCCCGGAAGTCCCGGATGGGAGATACCCGTTGACGGATTCGCAGCCTGCTACGTCACTGCCATCCCTGCCGGACCGCCCGGCCGACGCTCACAAGGGCACGTTCGGCACGGTCGTCGTCATCGGTGGCAGCGACGGCATGCTCGGCGCTCCGGCCTTCGCCGCTCGCAGTGCCCTGCGCGTCGGCGCCGGCCTGGTCCGCATCGCCGCACCCGATCAAATCCTGCCGGTCATCATCGTCATCGAACCGTCCGCCACCGGCATTTCCTTCGGCAACGATCCCGATGCGGAACTGGCCATCACGCTCGACCGGCGCCTGGACAGCCACGATGTGCTGGCGGTCGGTCCGGGCCTGGGCGTCGGGCACCGGCAATGCGATCTGATCGAGGGCCTGCTGCGGCAGCCTCGGACGGTCGTGCTCGATGCCGACGGGTTGAACAACCTCGCTGAACTGC